>JBQGEO010000443.1:0-13071 GCA_052039655.1 Pararcticibacter sp. | reverse complement strand
AAAGCAACGTTTTCAGACAATTTTCCTGCGGTAAGCTGGAACGCGGAGATTGTAAAAGAAAAAGAAGGAAATTTCATAGGATGGCAATCTTTAGACAACGATGGAATTGACCACGCTGGAAAAGTGGAATTCAATGATTCGCCTGACGGCCGCGGTACAGAAGTCGAGGTCGTGTTCACTTATCGTGCTCCGGTAGGCACCATTGGAACGGGGATCGCCAGACTTCTTAATCCCTTTGTGGAGAAGCTGATCCTGGAAGATGTGCTTAATTTTAAGCAGTACATTGAGGCAGGTGAAATTCCGGATAAAAATGCTGCTTCTCAGGAAGCTGCCATTTAATTTTATTCCTGGATTAGGGGTAATCACGACGATAGCGGGATCTAAAAGGCCGCCTGCACGGCTTCTATAAACAAACAGAGCGCTCTCGCGCTCTCTGCCATGCGGCGGGAAACTGCCGTGTGGCTTTTTATGGTGTCAGTTTCTCTATAAGCCTGGCACTCTGCCTGGCCCCTTCCTGGAGCCTGTCGGCAAAGAAATCTTTTACCTGGTTAAAATGCGCAAGATAACCTTCCATATCACCGTATTCTATGATAGATGCCCACTCCCGTACAGCAGAATGAAACTCCAGATCATCTGCTCTGATACTCTTATCGTACAAAGCAGTCACAATACTTTCTTCCAGCAGGGCTTCATTTTTAAAAAGGTATTCTGCAATTCCCAAGCGCAGCCGGAACGGCGGAGTCTGGCAAATCAGGTTTTCATAGGGGTTTACCTTAAGCCGGTACCATGTATCCACCATCGCAAATATGCTGAGATGAGAATTTGGCATGTATTCACCCGACTCTTCAGCCATTTTAAAGTCCTTCATAACATCATGATCAAGGGTGATGAAGTTCCGTTCTCCGTGGAATACAAATTCGCTTGCGGCCTTTATCCGTGCCCTGAAAGCATCTTCCTGCTCACAAATCATCATCTTAAACAATTCTGATTCCGACCGGGCATATTGTCTTACCTGCTTTCTCGCAAACGGGTTCATGATGGCGAGCCCGGCATAGACGTGAGCCTTATAACTGAATATCCTTAAGGTGGTAAGGATTTTCACGTTATCAATACCGTTAGAATAAGCGCCGTGATCCCAGGGATAGACCCCGGCATTCTTCCAGGCGGTGCCCATACTTTCAAAACCCATGTGCGTAACGGCCTGTGTATCTGCCATGATCCTGTCATGATGTTCGAAGCTCTCTACTTCTATAATCTCCGACTCCAGGGCTTCATAAACATCCAGAGCTTTTCTGTAAATCTCATCGGTTGCCCTGTGAGGCACCACTACCAGCTTCTGTCCTTCTGTAGAAAATGCAGGCCCATGAAGCGAATGGCAGGTCACAATAAAAACATCATCAGGCAGATGCTTTTCGAAAGCTGCTATTTCCGGATACTTCACGGAAGTCTGTCCGGCCACAATAGCCCCATACTTCACCGAATCGGCAGTAGCAGCCACTACCTGCTCAATATTAGCCGCTTCCACTGAATATAATAAAAAATCAGCTTTCCTGGCTACTGCCCTTGCCGAGGGAAGGATTGTAACAGACGTCCCTTCAAACAGGTTCAGCAACGATTCATAACGGTGGGGTAAATCACATCCATATACAGTATAGCCCTTCTGAGCCCATTTACGGGCACATAAGGATCCCATATCGCCAAGCCCGATAATGCCTATGTTCATATCGTAAAGATATAGATTGATTTCAACAGCGCCAATCTCCCGGCTTTTTTTGAAATCTTAATTTTTAAAAGATAATTCTTATACTTGTTCAGCGAGGACCTAATTTACTCTTATGAAGCGATACTTTTTGATTTCATTGATTACTCTGATAACGACGACTTCAAGTGGTTACCTGTTCGCTCAGGACAGTACAGCCAGAAATAATGCTACACTCAGCAGAACACCGGCTGGCCCGCCTGCTGATCCGTCCCTGCAGGGACAGTATCAGGAGATGCTAATGAGATCCAGGACCCAGGATGGTTATAAACTGATCAATCCATACCGTCTTACCACCCTTTGGAAAAATTCAATGGATTCCTTAAGGGCAGAAAAGAAAAGACGCATAGAGGCAGAAAAGAGGGTCACTTCTTCAGCAGAATCTGTAAGCGCTATGAAAGACAGCCTTTCAAAAAACCAGGAAAGTCTCGATCAGTCGCAGGAAATGATCGACAGCATATCACTTCTCGGAATGAAAATAAATAAGACCCTGTATAATTCAATCATGTGGGGAATTGTTCTCGTACTGGCGTTAGCTCTGGCGATTGTTCTCTTCCTGTCAGGAAAGAACAGGCGGGAAGCAGCCTACAGGATCAAACTCTTTGAAGAACTTTCGGCAGAATTCCAGACCTATAAAAGTAAGGCGAATGAAAGAGAAAAGAAACTTGCCCGCGAGTTACAGGATGAAAGGAATAAACTCGACGACCTGACGAACGGAAAATAAAAAAAGCCGGCAACCGGCATAAAAAAGCCCGTTAAGTAAAAAACTCAACGGGCTTTATCTTTTTCAAAAAGTCCTGGCTGTTACACCTTGATTTCAACTTCAACACCACTTGGCAATTCAAGCTTCATCAGCGCATCTACAGTCTTCGAATTTGAACTATAGATATCCAGAAGTCTTTTGTAAGAACATAACTGGAACTGCTCACGGGCTTTCTTGTTTACGTGAGGTGAACGAAGAACAGTAAAGATCTTCTTCTCTGTTGGAAGAGGAATAGGACCACTTACTACTGCACCGGTAGGTTTTACCGTTTTAACGATCTTCTCTGCTGACTTATCAACCAGATTGTAATCGTAAGACTTTAACTTGATTCTGATTCTTTGGCTCATTTTGTTTTTTATTTAAGGCACCGTTGTAAGAGCTATTAATTACACTGGTGTTTTTCTTTATAAAGGCAGGAAACCTGCTTCCGGTTTACATCGTCTGCCCGGCTTCCTGCTTCTGATTTTTTAAATTTAAGTGAAGCTTTTTAACTCCATTAAGAATTAGAAGACTTACCCTTTGACTTAGCAATTACTTCGTCCTGTACGTTCTTAGGAGCTGGCTCGTAATGATCAAACTCCATTGTAGACGTAGCACGGCCTGAAGTGATAGTACGTAACTGAGTTACATAACCAAACATTTCAGACAGGGGAACCATTGCCTTGATCACCTGCGATCCTGCACGGGTATCCATACCCTGAAGCTGACCACGACGACGGTTAAGGTCTCCCATTACGTCACCCATGTTTTCCTCAGGAGTCAATACTTCAATCTTCATGATCGGCTCCATCAGCACAGGCTTAGCCTTTGGTAAAGCTTCGCGGAAGGCTGCACGTGCAGCAATTTCAAATGACAATGAGTCAGAGTCAACCGGGTGGAAAGATCCGTCGATAAGACGCACTTTCATGTCAGTTACCGGGTATCCTGCTAAAACACCATTTGCCATGGCTGCATCAAAACCTTTCTGAACAGAAGGAATGTACTCACGCGGAATAGAACCACCCACGATTTCATTCTCGAACTGAAGACCAGACTTACCTTCATCAACCGGAGAAATAACAACCTGGATATCGGCAAATTTACCACGACCACCAGTTTGTTTCTTATAAGTCTCACGGTGCTGAACTGTTCCGGTGATCGCTTCTTTATAAGCTACCTGAGGTGCACCCTGGTTCACTTCAACCTTAAATTCACGCTTCAGACGGTCCATGATGATATCAAGGTGAAGCTCACCCATACCTTCAATCACTGTCTGACCTGTATCTTCATCTGTCTTTACACGGAAAGTCGGATCCTCTTCAGCAAGCTTACCAAGAGCAAGACCGAGCTTATCAACGTCAGCCTGAGTTTTAGGCTCAATAGCAAGACCGATAACCGGCTCAGGGAACTTCATCGATTCAAGAACGATAGGCGCCTTTTCATCACAAAGAGTATCACCTGTTCTGATATCTTTAAATCCAACTACCGCAGCAATATCTCCTGCTCCTACATTAGGAATAGGGTTCTGCTTGTTGGCATGCATCTGGAAGATACGTGAAATACGTTCCTTGTTTTCAGAACGCGTGTTATAAACATAAGAACCAGCTTCAAGATTTCCGGAATAAACCCGGATGAAACAAAGACGGCCCACAAAAGGATCGGTTGCAATCTTAAATGCAAGAGCAGCAAAAGGCTCTTTAACATCAGGATGACGAACAACTTCTTCTTCAGTATTGGGGTTCGTACCTTTAATAGCTTCCTGATCAAGAGGCGAAGGAAGTAATTCCATCACATAATCAAGCATAGTTTGTACACCCTTGTTTTTGAAAGAAGAACCACAAGTCATAGGAACGATCTTGCCTGCAAGTGTAGCCTGGCGAAGAGCATCCAAAACTTCACGCTCAGTGATCTGAGAAGGATCGTCAAAGAACTTCTCCATCAATGTATCGTCAAACTCAGCTACAGCTTCAAGAAGTTTTTCTCTCCACTCATTAGCTTCATCCAGCATATCGTCAGGAATCGGCACTTCAGTAAAGGTCATTCCTTTATCATGCTCATTCCATACGATACCACGGAAATTCACAAGGTCTACCACTCCTTTAAATGAATCTTCAGCTCCGATAGGCAGCTGTAAAGGAATAGCATTAGAACCAAGCATTTCTCTTACCTGCTTAACAACTTTCAGGAAATCTGCTCCTGAACGGTCCATCTTGTTGACGAAGCCGATACGGGATACATTGTAGTTATTTGCCAGGCGCCAGTTTGTTTCAGACTGAGGCTCTACACCATCTACTGCTGAAAAAAGGAATACCAGACCGTCGAGTACCCGCAGTGAGCGGTTTACCTCTACAGTAAAGTCAACGTGTCCGGGGGTATCGATAACGTTTACCTGGTATTTATTATTCCGGTAGTTCCAGAACACGGTAGTAGCAGCTGAAGTAATGGTGATACCGCGCTCCTGCTCCTGAGCCATCCAGTCCATAGTAGCAGCACCTTCGTGTACTTCTCCGATCTTATGGCTTACTCCCGCATAGTACAAAATACGCTCGGTAGTAGTGGTCTTTCCAGCATCAATGTGAGCTGCAATACCAATATTTCTTGTATATTTTAAATCTCTTGCCATTATAATTTATAATTCTGATTCGCCGCTAAAAAAAAGGATTACACTGATCTTTCATCTTGCCGATATCAGTGTAATCCTTTTTAACTCAGCATAATCTAATTGTTAGAAACGGAAGTGTGAAAATGCTTTATTTGCTTCAGCCATCTTGTGAGTATCTTCTTTCTTCTTCACTGCGGCACCTTCACCTTTTGAAGCAGAAATAATCTCAGCAGCAAGCTTCTCCATCATAGTCTTTTCACCACGGCGACGGGCATACAGAATTAACCATTTCATACCCAAAGCAATTTTACGCTCAGGACGAACTTCTGTAGGTACCTGGAAGTTTGCACCGCCTACACGGCGTGATTTAACTTCAACAGCAGGCATTACATTGTTCAATGCTTTCTTCCATGCTTCCAGGCCGCTCTCGCTGGTTCTCTTTTCAACCAGTTCTACAGCATCATAGAAAATTGAATAAGCAATAGATTTCTTTCCGTCATACATCATGTTGTTCACGAAACGGGTTACCATCACGTCATTGAATTTCGGATCAGGCAGGATAATTCTCTTTTTTGGTTTTGACTTTCTCATTACTGTTATCCTCCTTTACTTATTTCTTTTTACCTTTTGCAGGTGCAGCAGCTGCTTGACCTGGCTTAGGACGCTTAGTACCATATTTAGAACGACGCTGATTTCTTCCGTTCACACCTGAAGTATCCAGTGCTCCACGAATGATGTGATAACGCACACCTGGTAAGTCCTTCACACGACCACCACGGATCAATACGATCGAGTGCTCCTGTAAGTTGTGTCCTTCACCTGGGATGTAAGCGTTCACCTCTTTTCCGTTTGTTAAACGGACACGGGCAACTTTACGCATCGCTGAGTTTGGTTTCTTAGGGGTAGTGGTGTATACACGGGTACACACGCCTCTTCGCTGTGGACAGCTGTCCAACGCTGGTGACTTACTCTTGTCCTCCAGAGCTACTCTACCTTTCCTAACTAATTGTTGAATAGTAGGCATTTACTTTTTTTTGATTTTTAATTATTTGCTTTTATTCTTTTTTCCTAAAAAGGAACGCAAAGGTAGTAAGTTATTTTTGATTTTCAAGGGGTTGAAGGAAAAATACAAAAGATATCGCAAATCCAGCCCAATCCCTGAAATTATCTGCCGTTCGGCATGACAGGGATGATTAAATCTGAATTATAAAGTTTTATTGGTTAACTGAAGAAAAATATCTTCCAGCGTCTTCCCAGGGTGCGCGGCATGCAGTTCTGTCATTGTATTATCAGCCACGATCTGTCCTCTGTTAATAATTACGGCCCTGCTGCAAACGGTTTCCGCTTCCTGCATAATATGTGTGGAAAGGATCACTGTCTTTGTCTTCCCTAGCTCCCTGATCAACGCTCTGACTTCAACAAGCTGGTTGGGATCAAGACCAGAAGTAGGTTCATCCATGATCAGCACAGCCGGATCAGGCAGAATTACCTGGGCCAGGCCGAGACGCTGACGGTACCCTTTAGACAAAGCACCGGCCTTCTTATGACTCTCACGACCGAGTCCGGTTAATTCTATAACCTCGTCAATTCGCCTCCTCTTATTCCTCACCTGATGAACATTGGCGACAAACTCAAGGAATTCCTTTACATACATGTCAAGATAAAGAGGATTATGTTCAGGAAGATACCCCAGGTTCCGCCTGACGTCAAGGGACTGCGAACTTACATCATATCCCGCTACGCGTGCTGTTCCGCCCGTCTGCGGAATAAAACAGGAAAGTATCTTCATGGTAGTGGATTTCCCGGCGCCGTTTGGTCCGAGAAATCCCAGGATCTCTCCGGGAGAAGCGGTAAAAGAAATACTGTCTATTGCCTTTTGTTGCCCGTAAACTTTAGTAAGCTGGTTAACCTCTACGCTCATAATTTAGCTGTTAGCTGTCAGCTTTAACCTCCAGCCTCTTGAATAAGCCCAAAATTGCAAAATGTTTTCCCTACTATGCAACATAATCTTTCTTTGAAAATGAAGATAAACACAAATTCCGAACCCCACCGGACAGTATGTTCAACAATTTACATTCAATACTATAAAAATCATTTATATTATTTTGTTTTGTAAACTGTTCCGAAAACTAACAGCTGATTGCTGATAGCTAACTGCTGAATTATATATTTGCAACATCATGAGTAAAAATAACGACGAACTGTTTAAAAACGTTATCTCCCATGCCAAAGAGTATGGATTTGTATTTCAGTCAAGCGAAATCTACGACGGACTCAGTGCCGTGTACGACTATGGACAGAACGGCGCCGAACTAAAGAATAACATCAAAACATACTGGTGGAAGTCAATGGTGCAGATGCACGAAAATATTGTTGGCATTGATGCTGCGATTTTTATGCACCCAACCACATGGAAAGCGTCAGGCCACGTAGACGGGTTTAACGACCCGATGATCGATAATAAAGATTCAAAAAAACGTTACCGCGCCGATCAGCTGATTGAGGATAAAATAGCCCGGTATGAAAAAGACGGCAAAACGGAAAAGGCAGACCAGCTTCAGACAGCAATGGACGAAGCATTAAAAGCCGATAACCTCACTGCCCTTCGCGACCTGATTGTTGAGCATGAGATCGTTTGCCCCGTATCGGGCACCAGGAACTGGACGGATGTTCGTCAGTTTAACCTCATGTTTTCCACTCAAATGGGTGCGGTTGCAGACGACGCTGACGTAATTTATCTGCGTCCGGAAACAGCCCAGGGCATTTTTGTCAACTACCTGAATGTACAAAAGACAGGCAGGATGAAGATTCCTTTCGGAATTGCCCAGATCGGCAAAGCGTTTCGTAACGAAGTGATTGCACGCCAGTTTATCATGCGTATGCGGGAATTTGAACAAATGGAGATGCAGTTCTTCGTCCGCCCCGGCTCCGAAATGGAGTGGTATGACTACTGGAAACAGACCCGCCTGAAATGGCACAAAGCCTTAGGCACCGCTCCTGAAAAATACAGGTTCCACGACCACTCCAAGCTGGCACACTACGCCAATGCAGCTGTCGATATAGAGTTCCAGTTTCCATTTGGATTCAAGGAAGTGGAAGGTATACACAGCCGCACCGACTTCGATCTGAGTCAGCATCAGAAATTCTCAGGAAAGAAAATCCAGTACTTCGATCCGGAAATCAATCAGAATTACATTCCTTATGTTATCGAGACATCAATAGGGCTCGACAGAATGTTCCTGCTCACCCTCATTAATGCATACGAAGAACAGGATTTGAGTGAAGGCGATAAAAAAGACAGCCGCACAGTTTTAAGGCTTCATCCATGCCTGGCTCCTGTAAAAGCGGCCATTCTTCCTCTGACTAAAAAAGATGGTCTCACTGAAAAAGCAAGAGAAATAATGGACAGGCTGAAACTCGATCATAATATCATTTATGAAGAGAAAGACTCCATAGGGAAGCGCTACCGCCGCCAGGATGCAATTGGTACGCCTTTCTGCATTACAGTCGACCACCAGTCGCTCCAGGACAATACCGTCACGATCCGCCATCGCGACACCATGGAACAGGAACGTGTGGAAATTGCACAACTGGACCGTATTATCGGCGACCGCGTGAGCTGGAAAAACCTGCTCGGCAAATAGAATAATATTACAGACACTCATAAGAAGACCACTGCTCCCCCAGTGGTCTTTCTTGTAACAAAACCGTTCATTGTCCCTCCCAAATTATCCTATAAGGAAATATAATTAGTTATTTATGACAATTAAATAAGGCAATTATTTGATTGTCAACACAACCTTCCGTACCTTTGTATCGTACAAGAAGCTGAAAACGAACATCTATCGAAACAACGCTACTTAATTAAACTGAGGGAAAAACATGATGAAGAGAATTTGGAGGGGAACAGCGTTTGCTGTCTTAGCATTAAGTACTACCGTATTAAGCTGGTCATTAAAAGGCGATTCAACATCTGTTTCGGCTGGAAATTTTTCAAAAGATACCATTTCAGCTACAGAGCCCGTTGCTCCTGTTAAAACAATTTCAGCAGCGCAGGCTTACGTAAATTATGTAAATGAGATCTACACATCAGCAGACCTGAAATCAGCCGGTCTTGATTTTAGTGTTTTCAGAAAAGCGATGACAGGATACCTGAACTTCAGGACGGCTGGTATGGTTTCAGCAGCCAGACAGATCATTTCTATTGTCGACTTTAACAAAGCCAGTACAAGCAAACGTTTATGGATCGTAGATCTTGAAAGCAGGAAGCTTTTATTTAATACCCTGGTTGCTCACGGACAAGGCAGCGGCGACAACATCGCTACCAGCTTTTCAAATACAGCCGAATCACACCAAAGCAGCATCGGTTTTTATATTACCAGCAATACCTACCAGGGGAAACATGGATTATCCCTGAAACTGAATGGTATGGATAAAAACTATAATGCCAATGCATTCAACCGTGCAATCGTGGTACACGGCGCCGAATATGTCAGCCAGAACTTCATTAACCAGCACGGCCGCCTCGGCAGGAGCTACGGATGTCCCGCAGTACCGGTTGAACTTACCCCGGCCATCATTGATGCCATAAAAGGCAAAACCACATTGTTCATAAATGGCCCGGCAACGGTAAAATACGCCTCAGGTTATCTTAATGAGGAATCTGCCGCCAGCCAGTTTGGCCAGGGAGAACTGCTGGCAGGTAGCTAATATTTAATAGTTGAAAGTAGAAAGTTGAAAGTTTAAAGTTTAAAGTTTAAAGTTTCCTGAATGTTAAATCAGGAGAGCTTGAAGCTGACGTTTATTAGTGCTGGTTTAACTTTTCACTTTCAACTTTTCACTTTAAACTCCCTCCTTTTGCTCATCTTCTTGCTCTTTCATACTGCACCGGCCAACTGATCTCAGCGCCAAGTTCACGGGCAGCATGCAGGGGAAAATAAGGATCGCGCAGCATTTCACGGGCGAGCAGCACAATATCCGACCTTCCGTTGGCAACAATTGCCTCTGCCTGTTTTGGCTCAGTGATGATGCCAACAGCACCAGTCATAATATCAGCCCCTTTGCGGATCGCTTCTGCAAATTCCACCTGGTAGTCAGGACCAGCGGGGATTTTTACATTCGGGATATTTCCTCCCGAAGAACAATCAATAAGATCTACCCCTTTGTCCTTCAGCACAGCAGAGAGCTTCACTGAATCGATACTCGTCCAGCCGCCTTCCACCCAGTCAGTAGAAGAGATCCTCACAAATAAAGGATATTCCTCCGGCCAGGCCTTCCTGACAGCCTCAGTCACTTCAAGCAGCAATCTTATCCGGTTCTCAAAAGATCCGCCATAAAGATCTGTTCTGAAATTAGAGAGAGGCGAGAGGAACTCGTGCAGCAGATAACCATGAGCTGCATGGATTTCCAGTACCCTGAAACCAGCCTCCAGGCATCGTTTGGCAGCTGCGTGAAAATCAATGATCACATTCTCTATCCCTTCTGGAGTAAGAGCATGCGGCAGCCAGTCGCCTTCAGAAAAAGGCACCGCACTTGGGGCAAGTGTTTGCCAGCCGCCTTCCGCAGGAGGAATATAGTGATTCCCGTTCCACGGGGAAGTTTTGCTGGCCTTTCTCCCGGCATGGGCAATCTGTATCCCCGCAACAGTTCCCTGCGTATGAATAAAATCAACAATTCGCTTGAGGGGAATAACATGCTCATCCTTCCAGACTCCAAGATCTCCGGGGGAGATCCGTCCTTCAGGGGAAACCGCAGTGGCTTCGGCCAGTATCAGCCCTGCGCCACCAACAGCCCGGCTGCCCAGATGAACAAAGTGCCAGTCGTTAGCAAACCCGTCGTCTGCTGAATACTGGCACATAGGAGACACCGCAATGCGGTTTTTCAGTTCTATGTCTCTGATTTTTAAAGGTGTGAAAAGTGCCGACATCGTTGTAATAATTAGGAATGACAACTTAGAAACAATATCTGTTCCGGTTTAGTGTTAAAACCAGCTTATTTAGAAGAAATTGGCTTCACTGTATACCCTGACTGGGTCAGGAGATGCAACAGGCCCTGTTCACCCGGCAAATGGCCGGCACCAACAGCAATGAAAGCAGTTCCGCTCTGCAGGATAGACGGAATCTTTGTCATCCAGGTCTTGTTCCGTTTGATGAGCAACGCATCTATTTCCTGAGGGTTCATATCTTTATTATCCTTGAAATCCTTTTCCACCGCGCTCAGATCCTGTTGCTGGTAATGCCTGAAGAGCACAGCCGACTCCCTGACCATCCGTTCCTTTTCCCTGACGGTAAGAAGGAGCAATTCCTTCTGTCTTTCCATCGGTATATCAAATAACAACCCGGCCTGTTCCTCAACGGTTTCAAACGCCGCCACCTTTTTATTCGCCGCCTTTGCTTCGCTCTGGAAATACATATCAAGAGCAGGGTTTGACGGAGATATATCTTTAGGAACAAGCATCATCACAATAGTCATCTGTACCGCTATCGGCTTAAGCTGATTAAGCTGCTCCAGCCCCACTCCCATCTTTTCTTTAACCACAGCATCCACCTCCGCAAATTCCGCCTGCGTCAAGATCTTATCCAGAGAAGTTCCCTGCAGAAGCATAAACGGCATCATCTTTTGAACCATCGTTTCGTCTGTCAGTACTTCCCCTACTACCGTCTTCGCCTTATCAAACTGCTTTTTTATCCCCGGAAGCGAATCCAGAAAACTCTTGCCGGCCGCATGATAAGTTCCAAAAATATAAGAAGGTTCTTTAAGTCCCTTTCCACTGATCTCCCACAACAGGCTGTTGCTTTTCTGTACAGCTTTCGGAGTTTGAGCAGAAATATGAAACACTACCAGCCATGCCAGAGCTATTGAAAACAAGATATTTTTCATACTCCGAATTTCACCCAGGCCTCTCCTTCAAAGCCGAAAATAAATTGTTTAGGCTGTATAATCTCCGCCAGCATCTCAAGGGAATCAATTATTGCAGGCGACAGGAGATGGATATACTTTTTACCATCAAGGATATACACCCGGTTATTTTTAACCGCCGGCAGGTCGTTCCATCCGTCCAGTCCCAACAGGGAATTAATCTCGCGTACAGTCATTTCGACCGTATTGCCGGGGACAGCAATTAAAATAACCTCCGGCTCAAGAGATTTCAGGTCATCATACGACAGGCCGCCCTGCCCATCAGCAGGCCTACCGCCAGCGATTGAAATCAGTTCAGCTATAATACCTCCGCTTGTTTCGAGCGGCGACAAACCCGTAACACAGACAACTGAAGGCCGGTCTTCCACAAACTTAAGCTTATGCCGTATTATCTCTGTACGCTCTTTCAGTTCTTCAACAAGCACCTCTGCTCTCGCTGTCACGCCATAATTCTCAGCAATATGCAGGACATGTCCGAATATATCATCGATGGAAGAAGGACGCGAAGAAAGCGTTTCCGCAATTCCCGCGTTCTCCGCAGCCGCAAGGGCTTCTTCCTCAAGTCCTAAAGCGACCAGAATATCGCGAACGGCCCTTGAAGATGATTCAGTACTATAGTTTGACATTCTTTTTTTTCCGCAAAGGTATAAAGATAGTTGAATTAATTTCCGCTACCCATACCCTGACCACCCTGGCCGCCCTGACCGTTATCCTGCTTCAAATCATCATTATTTACGCCCCTCTTCTTACGCGGCTGAGGATTAAAGTTCACCTTTCCGAAAGAATAGCTGAAATTAACTCCGAACGATCTGAAAGGAATGGCAAAGTCAGATTCCTGAATCAGCCTTCCGGTGTTAACCTTCGATCTGAAGTGCTTGTTCTCATTAAACGGATCCACTACATTGATCCCGATCTTCGCCTTCTTGTTCAGGAATTGCTTATTGAACGACATCACCCACATACTGAAAGAAGGATTCTCTCCCTGGAATGTACGCCTGGGCGAATTGAGGATCATAAAAGTCTCAGCCACAAAATTGGCAGGAAAGTTAA
>JBQGEO010000442.1:0-4383 GCA_052039655.1 Pararcticibacter sp. | reverse complement strand
TTGTGCTAGATCGTTAATCGTCCAATATCGCTGTGCTGATGAAAAAATTTTGTATTTAGCTTCCCCTACTCCCCGGAAAATAAATGGGCAGTTCCTGTATGACACGTTCTCGGACTCATCTGTTCTGGTATTGGCGAACTGAGATGTAGATTCTTTCTGCCTTTGCTGTATATAATTATACCATCCATTAAACTGTTCGATATCTTCAATGTAAAAGAAGTTTGAAGATTGAAAAGCACCTGATTTTTCGTTAATTGATTGGTAAGTTTCTAATTGAGCCATATTATTGTATTAACGTTTCATTTCTGAACCCAAAGGTCGATGCCCTTGGTATTTTCAAAGGTCAGTGTAATATTGTAGCCTCTCCTCGAAAGCTCCCCGGCTACATAAAATTCTGAAGCTATTCCAGTTTGTGATTTTTCAAGCTTTAACATAAGAAATCTTTCATGCTATTTGATCGGCAACAGCGCTGCGTATAGTTAACCATGCTTGCGCCACAGATCTGCGGTACCGTCTTCGTTATGATTAATTGTATATTTATAGTTGTTAGTGATTTATGCAATAAAGGTATAGAGGCGAAGTCATCCGCGCTTACGGGTTCCCGTAATGAGAGTATCGCATTTGGTCCATATTCCCATTCTGTGAATTTTAACTGACGTATCAGCCGGATTTTATTTAAATGGCTTAAGCTTACCATGAGGTCTGGATTAATCGCCAGCCTTGAGGTATGTTCATAATAGGTTCCAGGTAAATTTAAAAGGGCTGAAGGACATTTGCAAGTGGCTAAAAGAATTTTTATACAGGTGCTTTCTGCCAGCCACATAACGGAGTTTAACAACAGTATTCAAGCGGTGCCCCCTTCTTCTGCTCTGCTTTACTTCCCCAAAGTTTCCTTTTAATCACCTGGTAATTAATGCATTTATTAATTTTGTAACACTGTTTACCCTCTTAGCACAGCGCCCCTTTAACTTCAATGGTTATAATAAAAAAAGCGTTTGTTATAACTCGTTGTGCGGTTTGAATAAAAATGAAAGATCTGCGAGACTGTTCGGGACAATTCCGAGCCAGTTCCGGGACAATAGGCGGGGCGCTACGTGTTTTCCGCGAGTCGGCTGCGACTCTTCTGCGAGTCGTGCTCGGGTTGGAGTCGCAGCCGACTCGCAAAAAAGTCGCAGAAAAGTCGCAGACTTCCCGAAATCACCTCGAAACTGTCCAGAAGCGGTTCCGGAACTGACTCGTCTCTGTCTTGTCTTTATCCTGGGCAGTGCTCAAGGGAGTGCTCAATTAAGTGGGGAGTGCTCAATTAAGTGTGTCAGCTTTTAGAAAACGGTCTCCGAAATAGAGATTTAGTTCATGTCGAATGAGCTTCCAGCCGAACATTTCACTCTGCCATTTGGCGTTGGCATTGATAGTGGCGAGGTAAATCTGCTTAATAATAGCATCTTCGGAAGGGAATGCTATTTCTGCATTCTTATTCCTTCGAAGCAAACGTATGATTAAAGGAATAATCACTGAGCTCATCAAAAAGACTGCTCCATTGCTCACGATTCCCTGACAGTGATACTGGATTGAACTTCCGTAACACAAAAGAAGCTCAATATGAAGAAGAATAGAATTTTATTTTCCATACACTCTTAATTTGTGTATAGCTTTACCATGAATGATCAGCTCATCATTCATGGTAAAACCTTTCACAATGTACTCGCGAAGCCGGGCTGCTGCCCACTGCCTGAATTTGGTACCCTGATGGCTTTTTACCCGGTAACCTACAGATATGATGACATCGAGATTATAGAAGTTAGTGTCATAAGATTTACCGTCGGAAGCAGTTGTTCGGAAATTCCGAACAACTGCACCGGCATCTAATTCTCCCTCCTCAAAATATTTTTAATATGCTCGCTTACTGTTACTTTCGCCGAATGTCTTTACATCCGTGAGTTCGTCATTTCTGAACTTAAAGCCAAAAGATTTCTCTACTTTCAATAAAACATCCTCTATGTCTTCTGAAGATATGTCTTTTAATTCAAATTCTTTAGATGTGTGATGATAACTTTCCATTGCAGAAGGACACGAGAGGCTATTCCCCAAATATACAAACACCTTACCCATTAACCATCAAGTCAACTCCATTTTAAACACAACCATCCTTGTTTAGCCAACTTTTCGCCGGAACTGGTTACCGAACTTTGTATTGTCATCTAAAACGCAAAAGAACAATGAAAGTAGTATTGGTAACCGGAGCGTCTTCCGGGATGGGAAAAGCGACCGCAAAATTATTGGCCCAAAACGGCTATACCGTATACGCTGCTGCACGCAGAATGGAGAAACTGAGGGAACTGGAAGTATATGGCGTGATACCTGTACAGATGGATATCGCTGACAATCAGTCGATGGAAAAGGGGGTGCAGCTGATATCGGAGCAGCAGGGGCGTTTGGATATCCTCATCAACAATGCCGGATTTGCAGCCTATGGAACGATCGAAGATATGCCTGTTCAGGAAGCCAGAGCTCAGTTTGAGGTAAACCTGTTCGGCATAGCGCGGCTGATACAGCTTGTACTTCCAAAGATGCGTGAAAACCGGTACGGAAAGATTGTCAATGTAACATCCATCGGCGGTAAAGTTGCAATGCCTTATGGTGCGTGGTATTTTTCCAGCAAGTTTGCACTGGAAGGGATGAGCGATAGCCTTCGTATGGAACTCAAGCAGTTTGGCATCGATGTGATCGTATTAGAACCCGGCGGAATTTATTCTGAATGGAATGACATTGCCATGAACAGCCTGCGCGAACAACCGAACGAGTCGGTATATAAAGAGCAGATCCGGAAAATGATCACAAGCAATGAAAAAGCGGTGCAGGATATGAAAAAGTCAAAAAACTCAGATCCGATAGTCATCGCCAAACTGGTCAAAAAGAGTATTGAGGCAAACCGTCCCAAAACCAGGTATTCAGGAGGGTACAATGCCAGGCTTTTACTATTTTTACGAAAGTTGCTTTCAGACAAGATGATGGATAAAGCGTTGATGAGCCAAATGAAATGACAAACTGAACGATGAAACCCGAAATAAAGCATATTGAAACCATAGGTGAATACTACCGTTGGGTTGGTGCGAAAGGCAGCAAGCATCCGTTGCTCGGCCTTTTTGCTTACCAGGATTTGCCGGACTTCCAGGTAGATAAAAAGCTGACCTTCACTTTTGGTTTTTACACCATCTCCATTAAAATCGATTATCATTGCAAAGCCCGGTATGGACAGACCAGGTATGACTTTGATGAGGGCCTGATGAGCTTCACTGCTCCTTCCCAGCTTGGCGTAATTGATGAGGATTTTGTTGCCCCTAAAGATGGCTGGCTGCTCTTGGTGCATCCGGACTTTATGCACGGTTATCCCCTGGCAAGGAAATTAAGAGACTACGCATTCTTTAATTACAGCGTGAATGAAGGACTCATCCTTTCCGAAGAGGAGGAAGCCTCCGTCATGGACTTGTTCAGCCATATTCAAAAGGAATATCTGTTGCCCATAGACCATTCCAGCCAGGATGTACTCATTGCTCAGATTGATTTACTCCTCACGCTTTGCCAGCGATATTACAACAGGCAATTTATAACCCGAAAAAAGCCCAATAGCGACCTGTTATCCAAATTTGAATCACTGCTCCACGAGCATTTTTACAGCCAGCCTGCAGCAGAAAACGGGCCTCCTTCCGTTGCTCATCTTGCCGGGCAACTGAATGTTTCGCCTAACTATCTAAGTGATGTATTGAGAAGCCTCACAGGTCAGAATGCCCAGCAGCACATTCATAATAAATTGATTGAAAAGGCAAAGGAACTACTTAGCGCTAGCCGTCTGTCTGTAAGCGAGATCGCCTATCAGTTAGGTTTTGACTATCCGCAGTCCTTCAGCACATTGTTCAAAAACAAAACCGGGATAACACCCTTAAAATTCAGGGCAAAATACAATTGAACGTTGGCATTTTTTATGACATACAGTATATGCCCTTCCGAAACTGTAATGTAAAACACGGACAAGACCAACTGTAAAGTTCTTTCTGTACAAGACACCTTCTGGGTGGCCACTGATGGGCATGCTTTTTTGGCAAAGTACCGCACAAACTCTTCCGCGGGGGGCGACAGCAGCGCCCGCATTTCATGGAGGTACTTCAGCTAGCTGGCGGCACTGGATTGAAACGACTGAGAGAGACGCAAACAGTAGTAGTTCGTTGCAGTTCAATTAAAAATCTGGTATCTTTGATAATAGAAACGAAAAGATTATGAACGAAGTGGTTGTAAGATATAAAAATCGAAAGACGTTAAAAGCGTTGACTGCTTTGGGTGAATACCTTGGTTTTACCATCGCTGATCCCGAAAAAACTGAAAAAGAAG
>JBQGEO010000441.1:0-1950 GCA_052039655.1 Pararcticibacter sp. | reverse complement strand
AAGAACCTGGGAGGGCAGTTTCATCCACGCAGCTTCAATATGGGAATATCGAGAAAGGTATGGGAAGCAACCGGAGGGTTTATCCTGACCCGGCTGGGTGAGGACATTGAATTCAGTATCCGGATCCATAGTCTCGGATTTAAGATCGGATTGATTCCGGGAGCGGTCGTTTATCACAAGCGAAGAACTAATTTCCGCCAGTTCTATAAACAGATACACTTTTTTGGCAGGGCACGGATAAACATCTATAAATTTTTTCCGGCGACCCTTAAACTTGTTCATTTTTTTCCTGCATTATTTACCATATTCATTATTTTTACACTGCTTATGAATATTCTTGTTTTTCCATTAGCAGTTTTTTGCAACCTCTTTCTGGCTGTTTTTGCGCTGTTGATATTTTTCCATTCATGGATGGAAAACAAGTCTTTAAATGTTGCCGCGCTTAGTGTAATAGCGGCCTTCATACAGCTTACGGCGTATGGATTGGGATTTATGCAGGATTTTTGGAAAAGAATAATTCTTAAAAGTTCATGATCGAGTTTCTAAAGGAAAGTACCTTTGCTGTTAACGATGTGCTCAGAATAGCATGGAGAGTGCTGAAAAGCCAGTATTTTAAAGTATTGGGTCTGTGCATTATGATGTTCCTGGTTTTTAACCTTTCGGGGTTCCTGGCGTTTTTTCTGAGTGGTTTCAATCTGGGCCTGAGCCTGTTTATGCTGCTTATCTTTATCGTTACCTATTGCGGTTTTCAGCTCACGCTGTTCAAATTTGTTCTCCGGGTTCTGGATGAGAACAGGGAGGATGTGTATGTAAAGGATTCTCTGCCCACTACCAGGCAAATTGCGAAGTTCCTGATAGCCACCTTTTATTTCATCCTTTGTATTTTGGTTGTTTATGGGGCTATTATCCTGGTGGTTTTTCCATTTGCGTATGTAAGGGTGCCGATGGACGTGTTGACGCAGGTGGCCATATCCCTTGGGGTACTCGGAATTATCTTTACCTGGATCCGGATATCGTTTTTCCCCTTTTTTATTATAGACAAAGATCATTCTCCTTTTAAATCGATCAGGTTCAGTATGGCGATCACGAGAGGGACTTTTACAAAGCTTCTGATCCTTCTGATCTTCCTGGCTATTTTTCAGATCCTTCATTTGCTGATAAACTATAAAGGAAACTTCTTTGTTGGTTTGATCATTAACCTGGTCAATTCACTTCTCATTATTCCGTTATCGAGTGTGGTCATTACAGTGGCCTATCGGAGGATGATGAATGAGTATGAAGGAGACCAGGACCCGGGCATTATCCGGAACATTATTTAGCAGTTATGGGTTTAAAGTCGTTTTTGAGCAAGCCTTTTGCGGCCTATGCCGTTGCTCAGATCAGCAAGTGGAAAAGCAGGCCGGTTGAATCGCAGCGTGCGGTTTTTGCGAAGCTTGTAAGCGATGCCGCTAATACAGTGTTCGGGAAGGAGCATGGTTTTGACAAGATCCGGACATATGAGGACTTTAAACGACGTGTTCCCGTTCGCGATTATGAAGATCTCCGGCCGTATGTCGACCGGATGGTGAAAGGTGAGGCAAATGTTCTCTGGCCGGGTAAACCTGCCTATTTCGCTAAAACATCAGGGACTACATCCGGAGTAAAATATATACCGATTTCAAAAGAGTCGATGCCTGAGCATGTGAAAGCAGCGCGTAACGCACTCCTTTCCTATATACATGAAACAGGAAACGCAGACTTTGCAGATGGAAAAATGATCTTTCTGCAAGGGAGCCCGGTACTGGGTGAAAAGGGAGGCGTTCCTACAGGCCGTTTATCTGGCATCGTTGCCCATCATGTTCCCGGCTATCTTCAGAAAAACAGGCTTCCTTCTTACGAAACAAACTGTATCGAAGACTGGGAGCAAAAAGTCGATGCTATAGTAGAGGAGACTTTTCACGAGGATATGAG
>JBQGEO010000440.1:0-3932 GCA_052039655.1 Pararcticibacter sp. | reverse complement strand
TCTTAAAAAAGAAGGTGTATGGTTTCCGATGCTGAAGCGGCTTGACCGGGCACAGCAACAGTTGAATATAGCCGATTATCAGCTTTTATTTCCTTTACCTGACCGTGAATTAATGATGAATGCCAATATGACTCAGAACCCGGGGTATTGATGACTAAACTTTTATAGCGACGAGGCTAAGGCCATAGTGCTTCGCCTAATAGGGAAGGGCTGCCGGACAGCGGTAAATTGGGAGTCAGTGTTACATCGGTTAACACCCTGATATTCCGCTGGTGAAAACAGCGCAAGCGGAAGGGTTCGAGTCCGATTAAGGACACCCTGTTCCTTCAAGAGCTAGGATAATTTGCTTATCAAGCACCGCTTCCTCTGATGAAGATAATGCCCTCATTTTCATTCCCCGAGCACAATGGGGTCTGGTGCACCGCTTGGGCCGCTTTCAGCATCACAGGGATCACATTTTAATATAAACTCTCGAACAATGTTTAGCTATAAAAAAACAACATTATTTACTACATTTACAACAATAAACATCAACGTAACCCCTTATATACCGGCAATAAACACAACTATGGCAACCTCTCGGGAAAAGTTTGCAACAACACTTAAGATTTCAAAATAGGCAGTAAAAATAAAAACCGAATTATAAAACACTATGGATACCAAGAATAAACAGAACCAAATTAAACGCCGTGATTTTTTACAAAAAAGTGCAGTATTTGCAACGTCCGCACTCTTTTTACCCTTTTTGGGCAATAATGTATATGGTGCTTCAAATTCTGCAAAAAACAACAGCTCAATTCCAACCGTTAAACTAAATAACGGTTTACTTATGCCAATTCTTGGCTTTGGCACCTATTCATTGAGAGATGATATATGTAAACGGTCTGTGGCTGAAGCTATTTCTGTAGGGTATCGTCTTTTAGATACGGCAAGCAGATACGGAAACGAAACATTTGTTGGGGAAGGAATTAAACAAAGTGGTATAAAAAGAGAAGAACTTTTTATCACTTCAAAAGTTTGGGTAGATGATTCCGGGTATGAAAAGACAAAAATGGCTTTTGAAACCTCTTTAAAAAAACTGGGCACAGATTATTTAGATTTATACCTGATTCATCGACCAAGAGGAGATTTCAAAGGTTCGTGGAGAATGATGGAAGAGCTTTACAAAGAGGGTAGAATAAAAGCTATCGGAATAAGTAATTTTACCCCAGCTCAATATGACGACTTAATGTCAGTGGCGAAGATCAAACCGGCTGTAAATCAAATTGAAACCCATGCTTTCTTTCATGAGATGGACTCATATAATGATTTAAAGAAAAACGGAGTACAAATGGAAGCCTGGGCACCATTTGCAGAAGGCAGAAATGGACTTTTCACTAATCAAACATTGGCTGATATTGGAAAAAAACACAACAAGACCAATGCTCAGGTAAGTTTAAGGTGGCATTACCAACGAGGTGTAGTTGCTATACCCAGAACAGTTCAAAGAGCACATATGATTGAGAATTTAAACATTTTCGACTTTAAGCTTAGTAATTCTGAAATGAAAGCAATTTCAGCTTTAGATCTAAATACCTCTCAGTTTCCGGAGTGGACATAACATACGCTGTTCCTTTGCGTGCTTATCTTACTTCAGAAGCACTGAAGACGGACAGGATAGTGGCTTACCATATCATTTGTCTCCTTCTGTACTCTTTTCCTTTTTGGAAAAACAGAACCCGGAATAGGGGCGCGATAGTCTTGATATGCCTTGTATTATCTTGATACAAAAACAATAGTCTCTAAATGAATAATTTAGAGACTATTGTTTTTGTTACTTTTAATGTCCGGATGGCAGGATGCATCCCAGACGTTCTAAATTACTGACTTACAATACCGTTCTTCCCAACTCTGGAATGAGGGTGTGAATTATGGCATTTTTTGAAAAACTCCTGAATGAACTGTTGACGCACGCGCAGCTCTTAATTGCGTTCGATGCTTATCAAAATAAGGATTAAAAACATAGTGGCAAACAGCTATTCTGTAAAATATCTCCCCTTTTATAACAGTAAACGTGGATCGCTGATCACAATAGTAACCAGCATTCAAGTGGTAATGTAAAAATTCGTAATTTTCACTTTCCTAACGAGACCCTGTCTTTTAAAATGAGTTAGAATATATGTATAACCCGCGCTGGCAAGAACTGAGATGAAAAGAAGTACAGATATAGAAGCGAAGCTTTACGAACTTCTTTCTCTAAGCTTTGAAACAGAAGTTGTAGAATTTAAAGAAGCAAAAAACAATTATGACTTTGATAAGCTGGGCAAATACTTCTCAGCTCTTTGTAACGAAGCTAATCTAAAAGGCCAACCTGCAGGTTGGCTTGTGCTCGGCGTTAGGGATAAGGGCAAGAGCATAGTTGGTACTACTGTCAGAAGCAATCCTGCGGATTTGCATAGTCTTAAAGCAGAAATAGCAGATCATACTACAGGACGATTAACCTTCATAGAAATTTACGAAGTAAGCACTAAAGAAGGCAGAGTAATACTTTTTGAAATTCCAGCTGCACCGAAAGGAATGCCGATAGCATGGAAAGGACATTATTACGGTAGAGACGGTGAGCAACTTCATGCATTAAATGCAGAAGAATATGAAAGAATTAGAACCCAGGTAAGTTCCGAGGACTGGAGCGCCACCGTTGTAGAGCAAGCAGGTCTAGAAGACTTAGCTCCGGAAGCAATTGGAAAAGCACGTACTTCTTACAAAACAAAGAACCCGCATTTAAGTGCTGAAATCGATCAGTGGTCAGATTTAACATTTCTAAATAAAGCTAAGGTTTGTATTAAAGGCAAGATAACGCGAACTGCAATCTTACTGTTGGGGAAACCGGAATCGGAGCATTTTCTTAATCCTTCCACTGCCAAAATTACCTGGATACTCCGAGACAGGGATAACATAGAAAAAGATTACGCCCATTTTGGAAGCCCTCTGATTCTTAATACCGAGAAAGTTTATCAAAAAATCAGAAACCTAAAGTATCGCTACATCGCTGATAGTACTTTATTTCCAGAGGAGGTAGATCAATATGACCCCTATATTATTCGAGAAGCTCTAAATAATTGCATCGCACATCAGGACTACTCACTTGGAGGTAAAATTAACGTTGTCGAAAATGACGAGGGCAGATTAGTGTTTGTAAATGCGGGAAAGTTTATCCCTAAAAGCGTGGAAGAAGTGGTAATATCAGATGCTCCTGAACCTAAGTACCGCAATCCTTTTTTGGTAGAAGCAATGATAAACCTAAATATGATTGATGCGATAGGCAGTGGCATCAAACGAATGTTTATTATTCAACGCAGAAAGTTCTTTCCATTACCAGACTATGAGCTATTACAAGATAAGGTAAAGGTAACTATTACAGGAAAGGTCGTAGACATTAATTATGCCCGAAAACTGGCATCCGTATCAGACTTGGGATTGGAGAATATTATTGCACTTGACAAGATATCAAAAAGCAAAGAACTTAACGACGAAGAGATTCGGCAGTTAAAGTCTAAAAACTTAATAGAAGGGCGAAAGCCAAATTTTCACATTTCCGCAACAGTCGCCAAAGCTACCGGTGAAAAAGGAGACTATATTAAACAACGAGGTATTGACGATGATTACTGTCAAAAAATTATACTAGATTTCTTAAAGAAGTTTGGAGAAGGCAGAAGAACGGATTTCGAAGATATACTTTTAGACAAATTGCCAGACGTTTTAGACGAGAATCAGAAGAGACACAAAATCAAAAATAACCTTCAAAAGCTGCGTTTAAAGGGTATTATAACCCCTTTTGGCAAGGTTTGGAAAATGTCTAAGCCAGCTTAGCTAGACATAGTTAGACAATTCCTTAGACATATTATTAGTAAAGACAGCTCCTCTTCAGAAGTCGCTCCTGCACTGCTCAGAAA
>JBQGEO010000439.1:0-6234 GCA_052039655.1 Pararcticibacter sp. | reverse complement strand
GCATCACTCGCCCAGATAGCGCAATAGGCGTCATAAAGACCGTCTCCGTCAGCATCGAAATTTCGTCTTTCCCAATCCAGGTGACGCTTGATAACCGGCCAGATCTCCTTTGCAAAAGCCAGATCACCGGTCCATTGCAGGTGCGACAAAAGCTGATCAATATACACCAGGTTCATATCATAATGATGGGGTTTCGTGTTATCATTCGGATTCCTCGAAATATACCCGCTGCTGAATACCGCCGTCCCCATCTTCTCAAGCTGCCTTGCCATGTGCAGGGATGTGTCAGGCACTACAGGCCCCCTTTCCGGAGATGTTACCTGCGATTTGGCATAACTGCTGAAATGCTGACGCGCCCGGTCATGCCAGCCTAATGGATCAGCCACGTAGGGGCCTCTCCAGGCAGGAAGACGCATCCGCCATGCAACAGCTCCATGTAAAAAGGAAGGCTCCTCCCAGATCCCGTCCGCGGCAATGGCCAACGCACCTCCAAGAGTATTGATATACGGATCCGGGGTATTGATCTTCACTCGCTGCACAAGTGCCTGACGCGCGTGTTCCGCCTTGTCAAACAAACCATGAAGCTTCGAATAAGAAGCACCTTTTGCACCCTGGGAATTCCTGACAAGAAAATACAAGCTCTTGCCCTGCTTAACAGGAAGACGCCCGCATACAAGAGGCATTGCTCCCGGAAGCGAGGTATATAAGGCTAGCGGCGAAGCCTGCTTCTCTGAATTGGATAATTTCAACTTCATTCCGGAAGGAAACACTCCATCCATCTTGCGTGGAGAGCCAACCTGCCCAAAGCTCAGGCTAAACCGGTTCTTTTTTAATGAATAGATATTGCCCAGACAGTTAGACGGATTCAGATCAAAAGAAGACTCCGGATCCGCACCAATGTCCCCATCCCGGCTGAATTTTTTGCCAGTTACCCCGCCATACGCTGAAAAGATCTCTACTCCGCTGATTTGCCCCGTAAAACTTGCTTTTATGATAACACCCTCCCCTTCAGAAAGCGCCAGCACAGCCAGGTGCAGCACTCCGCTTCCCAGCAAGGGATCTTTGATATCATAAAGCATCGAACCTGCTCTGTAGCGCGTCCTGATCTCCTGAACTTCAGTAATCCATTTACTCGCATTCCCCCTGATCAAGCCAAGTTTCAGATTGCCGCCCATACCCGGAAGGTAAAGCGCAAATTCAGGCAGATCCCCTGTCTCCACCCGGAAACCGGTATTAGTTCCATACAGAGCCCTGTTAAAGCGCTTCTTCCCGTTCACCAGCAGGAAATCTTCCCCATCGGGCTTATAATGCACCTCCCGTTCCGCCCCGTGCCAAACCGCGTTCACAGCAGTCTGCTGTCCAAAAACATTCCCCGTTATCAGCAAATAAGCCGCCGAAACAATCAGCAACCGGCTATCAGCAATCAACTTCCTGTATACTTTGTAACTCATTCTTTCCAGCTTTCAGATGTTATTAGCTGTCAGCAATCAGCCTTCAGCTATCAGCTTTCTTGTATGTTTTTAATTAGCTATCAGCAGTCAGCTATCAGCTTTCTTGTATTTTTTATTTGGCATTTAGCCATTGGCTTTTAGCTGTTGGCTTCCCTGCCTGGTTTCTTTAGTTTGCCTGCAAGTATTAGCTATCAGCCACCAGCTATCAGCTTCCTGCAATTCCCCTATCAATTACCTTTCTCACCACTCTCTAATCAGCTTTTTAGGATACTTCAGCCACCATCAACCAATCCCAGCAGCTGCCCTCAACTTTAAACTTTCAACTTTCAACTTTCAACTCTAAACTTTCAACTCCCACTTACTACTTAATACTGTCCGGCAATACCATTCGCTCTCCGTTGATCACCACATTCTCCATTTTCAGTCCTTTTACATAATCAACTTTATAAGGCACCTTTACCCCTTTGATGTTACAGTTGATCATGCGAAGGTTTTCAACAGGAGATGCTTTGTAAGCATTCACAAGCAACCCATAAGTACCTCCCTTTTCAACCTCCAGGTTTTCCACCCAGACGTTCCGGATTGTGGGGATAAAGTTACCGGGTTTTTCGTAAAACATGTTACATTTCACAGCAGCTTCACGATATGTCCCTACTTTCACATCCTTCATAAAGACGTTCTCTATAATACCACCCCTGCTCGAACTTGTTTTAATCCGCAGCACCCTGTCCAGGTCAGGGCTGTCCATAATACAGTTGAACGAATAAATATTTTTGGCACCTCCCGAAATTTCACTCCCGATCACCACCCCACCGTGGCCGTCTTTCATGGTACAACCTTCGATTATATGATTTTCCGCAGGTCTGCCGATACGTCTGCCATCCTCATCCCTGCCCGACTTGATCGCGATACAATCATCCCCCGTATCAAAGTAACAATCCTTGATCAGCACATTCTTACAGGATTCAGGATCACAGCCATCGTTATTCGGACCATGAGAAATCACCTTCACATTCTCAACGATCACGTTCTCGCATAATACCGGATTCAGATTCCACATGGGCGAATTGATCATCTTTATTCCTGAAATCAGCACATTCTTACAATTATAAGGCTGCACAAAATTGGGACGCAGGAAATGTCCCGGCCCGAACAGCCTCTTCTTTGGATCTTTCTGCTCATGATTCAGGTCATGCAGCAAAGCCCTTGCCGGGTTCTGGCGGCCAAGCCCCTCTCTCCATCCATATTTTTTAGCCCCGCACCAGTACCACCAATGCTCATTATCAGCATTGCCGTCCAGCGTCCCGTTCCCGGTGATAGCGATATTCTTCTGCCCGTAAGCATAGATAAAAGGAGAGTAGTTCATTAGCTCCATGCCCTCCCATCTCGTAAACACCATTGGAAGATAATCGGAAGAATCACGGCTGAAGAGAATCGTCGCTTTATCAGACAAATGCAGGTTTACATTACTCTTCAGGTGGATAGCGCCCGTCAGAAATACACCGTCCGGAACTACGACACGGCCTCCTCCGCTTTTATTACAAGCCTCTATCGCCTTCCTGAATGCTTCCGTATTTTTTGTCTTTCCATCCGCCACGGCGCCAAAGCCCGTGATCAAAAATTCCCTGTCCGCAAAAACCGGAGCCTTTATCTGTTTCCTCAATTGTTCAATTTCGGCAGCCGGCTGATCTGAAGTGGTCCAGGTGGTCACCCGTTTTGCCGCACATCCTGCGACAATGAACATAATAGCGAAAGCAGCATAAAAAGTATGCGTAAAAGCAGGTCGTTTCATAATGATCTGTTTAATTTTCAATTTTAAATATAAATGCTGAAGATGTCATAAACTTACCGCCCTGGGCTGCGGTGAACAGGTATGCAGGCTTTCCCTTTAAGAAGAGCAGTTGCGGTCTTTCCAGGCGGCCATACCGCTTGAGATGAGAGGGCGCCTCCGGCTCCTGCACATACTCCTTTAAACTGCGGTATGCAATTTCCGGCTCTCCCCACCTGATTCCGTCCCGGGATTCCATATACAAGCCAACCTCATGATTAAATACGCCCATATCCCGTGCAAGCAACTTAAATCTCTTCCCGTCATGCCAGACAAAGGCATCCTCAAACTGTTTATTATCTCCCTTTTGAGAAAAATCGATGACAGGATTACCTGAATACCGCACATAAGGGCCTTCAAGCTTCTCTGCAATGGCAAGGCCATATTTCCGGTTGCCTCTTATTGAAGAGCCTTTGGAAAGATCGTACTCTTCAGTGTTCCAGGATTTGTAATACAGCCAGTACTGCCCATTCGGGTGTTTAACAAAAGAAGGGTTCGTAGTGCAATGATCATCCCATGTACCCGGCGCTCCGGCTTCGAGCAAAGGCCTGTCTGGTCTTCTCCATGGCCCGTCAAGAGAGTCAGCAACAGCAAGCCCGATCCGTTTGGTGTCCGTCTTTCCATTCGAGTTCCCCATATAAAGAAGACAATACTTCCCATCCACATACCTGATATGAGGATTATGGCACGTTGTCGCATCCCAGAATCCGGGCCCGCGCGGAGCTAATACCGTTTCAACATATCTGAAAGGAGATTCGGGACTCTCAGCCACAGCATGAGCAATTTCAGAGCTGTTAATCCAGCCTCCCATACCTTTTTTTGAAGGCCATCTTGAAAAGAAAACATGAACACTGCCATCCGGAGCTTGTATCGGGCTGTTACACCAAACATAATAGCCCTCCATTTCCAAAGCGCGGCCCACAGGCTTCAACCTTTTGCAGAAATCTGAAATCCGTCCCTCCTGCATCCGGGAGGCCATCGAATCAACAGGCAACAACGATACAGCTGAGAAGCACGATAGCTGAAAAAGAAAATCTCTTCGTTTCATTCGCTTTATAATGGCTAATAGATTAACCGGCAGTTTGATGCGATCATACCAAGGATTTACCGGTTCCGCAACCTGGGGTGTCCTGAAACAGCGCTATTAAATTAGCTAACAGCCCTTTAGAAGAGGCAACAATGCCGTTACACGATTAGGTTCAGGACTCATACTGCTATTCCCGGCTGCATTACTGGATTGCAGGGTGAGCTTGCCCCATCAGTACTATAACGGCTAATACTTTAACTATTAAATCAAAACATACCATGTGGTTCTGCCGCCACCCTTAACTTCTAAATAATTTTTGGCCACCAGATTCCTGAAATGCTCTTTTAGCGTGTTTCGGCTAACACCGGTCAATTTAATCATGTCGCCAATAGTAACCCTGCCATGCTCACGGGCATATTCGATGATTTGCAGTGACAATTCAGGCATATTGGATAGTACAATCTTCTCCCTCTCCACTTTTTCAGCTAAGCGTTTCATCTGCTGCTGCATCGAACGCAGGAAAAACATGATCCAAGGCTGCCAGTTCGGCGCATCACTTCTGATCGTACCTTGTGTTTGTCGCAAGGCAAGATAGTAGCTTTCCTTGCTTTGCTCAATAACACTTTCCAGAGAACTGTAAGGAACGTAGGCATAGCCAAACCTGAGCAATAGTAAAGTCGTTAGAACCCGGCTCAACCTACCGTTACCATCTTGAAAAGGGTGTATTTCTAAAAAGACAACAATAAAGATAGCCACAATGAATAATGGATGCAGATGACGTTCTGCCTGTACCTCACTTAACCATGCGATCAATTCCTGCATTAAAAACGGGGTGTCAAACGGGCTGGCTGTTTCAAACACAATTCCGATCTGGTTACCTGTTTCATCGAATGCAGCCACGGAGTTTGAATTGGTTTTATAATGGCCGCGGTGCCGCTCGTCTTTATCGCTGAATTGCAGTAAATCCCGGTGGAGTTGACGGATATAGTTTTCGGTGACGGGGATATCCTGCCAGGATTGAAATATCGTTTCCATTACAGTCGCATAACCTGCGACTTCCTGCTCATCCCTGCTGTTAAAGGATTTGATTTCCAGTTTAGCCAACAGGCGATCCACATCACGGTCAGAAAGCTTGCTGCCTTCAATCCTTGTTGATGAGCCAATGCTCTCAATAGTCGCTACATGACGCAAAGCTAATAACCTCTCCGGGGCCAGCGTTCCTAAAGCGCGCCAAGCCCCCTTAAATTCATCAACTTGACTGATTAATGCAAGAATTTCCGGTGTAATATGGAGAGTGTCGGTTTTTATCATCCCTTAACCTTTCACCCAAATATACACCCATTTACACCCATTTACAAATGAGATTTTATGTTAAAATATAAAAGATTTTTCAAATAATATTACTTGCTATCTTCAGTGCATCACCCACGTAGCTTCCCCAATGATCTGTAACAAGGAGAGTTAATCCGTTTAAACCCTCCATCAAGAACTAATGACCTTCATAGGAAACATTCTTACATTCCTATTGAATTTAAATACACCTCAAGATTCGTATATCCGTTATTATTATAAACAGCTCCGTCAGGCTTCCGCCTGTTCAGTTTATGTTTTTTCTCCCAGCGATCAGGCATTCCATCCCTGTCCGTGTCTTTTTCAGGTTTGCCTCCGGCAATCTTCCCCTGTCCCCCGGCCTCCTGTTCAGTACGGAATATCTGTCCTTCCTTTCCATAGCTTTTCAAATACCCGATCAGCCGCAGATCCACTGCATCCCTCTTAATAGAGGCCCCCGCTTCTTTCAGCACTCTCCTCAACGCTTCTTCCGCACTTGTTATCGCCACCTCCGGAATAGAAACGTTTTGTCTTTCAGCTTCCAGCCTTGCCTTTTGCCTGGTAAAATCCTCATCGGTGACCAGCCTGCCCGTGAGGGA
>JBQGEO010000438.1:0-3498 GCA_052039655.1 Pararcticibacter sp. | reverse complement strand
TTACTGGTTCTTCCAATAAGGCTTTGAACGTCTGAAGGAATGACGCACCCATCGCTCCGTCCACTACGCGGTGGTCGGCGCTTAAAGTAACTTTCATTACGTTTCCGGGCACAACTGCTCCGTTTTTAACAACGGGCACTTGCTGGATGCCTCCGACAGCAAGGATACAGGCGTCGGGCGGGTTGATAATTGCTGAAAACTCATCTACTCCGAACATCCCGAGGTTCGATACTGTGAAAGTCGAGCCTTCCCAGTCTGAGGGCTGTAACTTTTTATTTTTGGCTTTCTGTGCGAAGTCTTTCACTTCAACAGAGATGTGAGATAACGTTTTGCCATCGGCGAAACGAACTACCGGAACAAGAAGACCTTCGTCAACAGCTACAGCGACACCTACATTCACATGCTCGTTCACACGGATCTTGTCGCCTCTCCATGAAGAATTTACTCCCGGATGTTGTTTTAATGCAACAGCAACAGCTTTAATCACCATGTCATTAAAGGAAATCTTCACCGGAGCAAACTCATTCATTTTTGCTCTTGCAGAGATTGCACTATCCATATCAATACTCATCGTGATATAGATGTGAGGCGCAGTGAATAAGCTTTCCGATAATCTCTTGGCGATGGTTTTACGCATCTGGGTTACCGGTTTTTCAGTATATTTCTCTTCGCCGATATATTGAGGGATAGTAACAGCCGGAGCGTCTTTCTTTCCTTCTTTTGCAGCCTGAGCCTCAGGAGCAGCAGCTGGTTTCGCAGCAGGAGTATAGTTTTCGATATCTTTCTTTACGATACGTCCGCCTTCTGCGCTGCCTTTAACATCGGAAAGATCAATTCCCTTATCTTTTGCAATTTTCTTCGCAAGAGGAGATGCTTTTACACGGGAATCAGAGTCTGAGCTTTTATCTGCTGCAGTCTCAGTTTGTGCTGGCTGAGCAGCAGCTTTCGGTTCCTCTTCTTTCTTTGCTTCTTCTTTTGCAGGTGCGGCGCCTCCTTTAAGCAAAGGAGTAACATCGGTTCCTTCTTTACCGACAATTGCGATAATATCGTTCACCTTAGCTGCCTGGCCCTTCTCTACACCAATGTAAAGCAGGGTTCCTTCTGCATAAGCTGTGACGTCCATTGTTGCTTTGTCTGTTTCGACATCAGCAAGTGTATCATCGCTTTTTACCTGATCACCAACTTTTTTATGCCATTCTGCGATTACCCCTTCAGTCATGGTATCGCTTAATAACGGCATGCGGATAACGGTAGCACCAAGTGATTCGGGATCTACCGCAGCCGTATCTCCGGAAGAACTATCTGCATCAGCTGTTTTTGCTTCCGGTTTATCTGCTGTTTCTGTGGCTTCTGCCTTACCAGCGGAGCTTTCTCCGTTAAGAGCAGCTTTATAATCTTCACCTTCTTCACCCAGTACAGCAATAACAGAATCAACAGGAACAGTAGAACCTTCTTCGGCTCCGATATACAAAATTGTACCTTCCTGGTATGATTCAAAATCCATTGTTGCCTTGTCGGTTTCCACTTCAGCGATCAGGTCGCCTGAGCTTATTTTATCACCGACTTTCTTGTGCCATTTGGCGATCACCCCTTCAGTCATGGTGTCGCTCATTTTAGGCATGCGAACTACTTCAGCCATTTTATATACGGTTTTTGTCTGACAAATTAATTAGCTTCTAATAAAAGGATAGTCTTCCTGTACGTATACATCTCTATACAGTTCAGAAGGATCAGGCCATGGTGATTCCTCAGCAAATTTTACTGACTCGTCTACAATAGCTTTCACTTTTTTATCAATTTCCTCGAACCAGGCTTCGTCAGCGTAGCTGTTCTGAACGATAGCATGTTTAACCACTCCGATGGGATCTTTTGCTTTATATCTTTCGAGCTCATCCTTCGTACGGTATTTTGCAGGGTCTGACATAGAGTGCCCCTTGTAACGGTAAGTACGAACTTCAAGGAAAGACGGGCCTTCACCGGTACGTGCACGCTGAACCGCAGCGTCCATTGCATTATGAACAGCTACAGGATCCATTCCGTCAACTGGCTCAGACGGCATATCAAAGCCAAGGCCTATTTTGTAGATGTCCTCCATGTTAGTTGTTCTTGCAACAGATGTTCCCATTGCATAACCGTTGTTTTCGCAAACGAATATTACGGGTAGCTTCCAGATCATGGCCATGTTGAACGTTTCGTTCAACGCACCCTGCCTTACAGCTCCGTCGCCCATGTAGCACACGCAAACATTGTCGGTGCCCATGTACTTCTCTGCGAAAGCAATACCAGCACCCAATGGGATCTGACCTCCAACAATTCCATGTCCGCCGAAGAACTTATGCTCTTTGCTGAACATGTGCATGGAACCGCCTTTTCCTTTGGAGCAACCTGTGGCTTTACCATATAATTCTGCCATAACTTCGTTCGGAGTCATGCCCTTTGCAATAGCATGAGCATGGTCGCGGTAAGCTGTGATCATTGAATCTTCTGGCCTAAGCACGGACATTGTTCCTGCTACAACGGCTTCCTGTCCGATGTATAAGTGACAAAAACCTCTAATTTTCTGCTGACCATAAAGTTGTCCTGATTTTTCTTCGAACTTACGCATCAACAGCATGGATTCATACCAGTACAGGTAGGTATCTTTGGTAATTTCAATTGAACTCATTTGTCAATAATGTGTTTTTTGGGATGGCAAATCTAACCATAACTTCATAAAAAAAAGAAAATCACTCTGGTTTTGCGTTCTGAATTACAAATATCGCTCAGTTATGATTTTCCGATGATGATTTATATGTCCTGCAATTATAAATAATAAGGCGCGTACACTGATATTGTAATTATTAGCTGTGCCTGTTTTTGACAATTCTTCTTCTCCGAATGACCGGAATAAATAAAGGTTCGCCTCCCGTAGAACGCGGAACTCAGCGATTAGTTTGCGGAAATCCTGACTTTTGTAGCCGGAGTTTTCCACATAGGCGTTCTCGTCGAACCCCGGAAGGGAGATTGTTTCTCCTCTTGCAATGCAGAGCGCACGGTAAGTCATGATCCTTTCTGTGTCTATCAGGTGACCAAGAAGTTCCTTTACTGTCCATTTACCCGGAGCATAGGCGTGAGCCGCTTTTTCATCAGGTATGGATTCAAGGAATGCAGGCAGCTCTGTTGCCTGACGGGTAAGCTGATCTATTACATTGCCTGTTACCGAGTCAATATAATTACGGTAAAACGGAGCGTATTCTTCAGGTTGTGGCCGGTTCATAAGTTGTACTGCTTTTCAGGATGATCCTCATGGTGGTACCTTTCCCCGGTTCCGATTCTTTCACAAAGATCTGTCCGTTATGATAATTTTCAATAATCCTGCGCGTTAATGACAAGCCCAGTCCCCAACCCCGCTTTCTGGTGGTGTATCCGGGCTGGAATATCGTTTCAAACTTAAGGCGCGGAATGCCTTTCCCGGTATCGGTGACATCGATGAAAACCTGCTCTTTTACCAGGTTTTCA
>JBQGEO010000437.1:0-2748 GCA_052039655.1 Pararcticibacter sp. | reverse complement strand
ACTTAAAAAAGGCGCCCAACAGGATGATGACGCCTGAAGAACTGTTAAAGCTGAAACCACAGCCGATATACATTCAATACCAGTAATAAAATTATCTGTTATTCCACGGAGCAGGCCTGTCTAAAACTTAAAAACAGCCCTGCTCTGCGGATTATCCAGCTTGGTACTTTTTCTCTGCCCGTTCACGATCACGTGAATCATGTTAATCTGCGAGGCATGTTCTTCAAAAAGAATATTATTGACTACTGTTATGTTATCCACCTTGCCGACTCCTTTTATCTCAAAATAACACCAGGCTCCATCTTCTTCAATTTCATAACCCACATACTGCAGGTCTGCAGGTTTTCCTTCAATAGAGATAAGCAGGTGCTTTTTTATATAGGCTGAGATCATTTTATCGGCTTTGTTTCTATCGGCTGGTTTCAGGATATTCAGCTTATCATGATACTGGCGTTCGAGAGCCGCCTCAAAATCATCAAAAAACAAGCGACTGCTCACTTCAACCGTCTTATTTTTTACATTATGCCTGATCTCGGTTACACTTACGTAAAAAGGATGAAGAAAAGCAGCGAGTAAAACAAACAACTGTAACATATCTACAAAAAAGCACCCGATAAATACACTAAATTCTTAAAAATACAGTAATATTATGGCAATAATACAAAACCCACACCATAATGCAGGATTTTCCTTTGTACTTTGAACTTGGCTGGCAACATATCCTTGACTGGCAGGGCTACGATCACATACTTTTTGTCATTGCTCTCTGCGGGATCTATACATTAAAAGACTGGCGAAAAGTGCTTCTACTGGTGACAGCCTTTACACTGGGGCATTCGCTGACACTTGCACTGAGCGTTTACGGTAAATTAAGACCTTCCTCCGCTTTGATAGAATTTCTCATTCCACTCACTATCGTTGCTACCACACTGCAAAATATCGTGAGCAAGAAACAAAAGCCGGGGGCGGTATATTTTAAATACCTGATGGCTTCCCTGTTCGGGCTTATCCACGGTTTGGGGTTTTCAAACTATCTCAGGAGTCTTCTGGGACGAAGTACCAACATTGTCTCCGAGCTGTTCGCTTTTAACCTCGGACTCGAATTCGGACAGATACTGATCGTGATGAGCGTCCTCATCCTGACTTTCATGGCAATGAATGTTTTTCGTTCGCCAAAAAGGGAGTGGAATTTATTTTTATCCTCGGCCATTTTCGGAATCTCCCTGATCATGAGCCTTGAACGTTTGAACATTTACATACAGCATACATAATGAAACAGAATCTACTATTCCTCACCTGTTCACTGTTTATTTGTTCCTTTGCTTCTGCACAAAACCAAAATAATCCGGGTTCAAATCACGGTAATAAGTTTGAACAACTGGGGCAAATACTGCAGGATCCTAATACGTACCGCTCTGCTTCGGGAGCTCCGGGGCCCCAGTACTGGCAGCAGCGTGCAGACTATGATATAAATGTGGAACTTGACGACGCCAGACAGCGCATCACCGGAAGCGAAACGATCACTTATTTTAATAATTCTCCAGACCCCCTTACCTATCTGTGGATCCAGCTGGATGAAAACCAGCATGATCCCCTGAACGACAACAATAAGATCAACGGCAGCAGTATTAAAAACCAGATGAGTGCACAGGATATCCAACGCATCATTGGGTACAATGACGATCTCGGGGTTAAGGTATTGAAGGTTACAGATGTAAAGGGAACCGCACTCAGGTATACGATCAACCGGACCATGATGAGGATCGATCTGCCTGCAACACTGCAGCCTCAAACTAAGATCCAGTTCAAAATAAACTGGTATTATAATATTCCGAACAGGATGACCATCGGAGGCCGCGGCGGATATGAGTTTTTTAAGGAAGACGGAAACTATCTTTATACCATTACTCAATGGTATCCCCGGCTGGCTGTATATTCAGACTTCCAGGGATGGCAAAACAAGCAGTTTATCGGGAGCGGCGAATTCGCCCTTCCTTTCGGGAATTTCAAGGTAAACATTACCGTCCCGGCCGATCATGTGATCGGCGCGACCGGTGAATGTCTGAACTACCAGCAAGTGCTGCCGGCATCTCAGTTCAACCGGTGGAAACAGGCGCAAACAGCCAAAGAACCAGTCGAAATTGTCAGCCTTACCGAAGCAAAAAGTGCTATAACGGGGAAGGCCACAGGGAAAAAAACATGGAGATATTCCGCGTCAAATGTGCGTGATTTTGCTTTCGTTTCTTCCAGGCGGCTGGTATGGGATGCCATGGCCACCTATATAGACGGCAAAAAGACAATGGCCATGTCTTACTATGGTCCTGAAGCATATCCGCTCTACCGTAAATATTCGACAAAGGTAGTGGCACATACATTAAAGACGTATTCGAAATACACAATCCCCTACCCCTACCCTGTTGCGATATCGGTGGAAGCTGCAAATGGCATGGAATACCCGATGATCTGTTTTAATTATGGGAGAGCAGAGAAAGACGGCACCTATACGGAAGCTGTAAAATATGGGATGATCAGCGTCATCATACACGAAGTCGGGCACAATTTCTTCCCGATGATCGTTAATTCAGACGAACGCCAGTGGACCTGGATGGACGAAGGACTGAACACCTTCTGCCAGTTCCTGACCGAGCAGGAATGGGATAACAAATACCCCTCACAGCGTGGTCCTGCATACAAAATTGTGGATTATATGAAAATGCCGGCGGATCAGCTGGAACCGATTATGACGAA
>JBQGEO010000436.1:0-9887 GCA_052039655.1 Pararcticibacter sp. | reverse complement strand
ATCTGGTATTTGGAGTTCCTGTTAATAAAACATCGGCACTCAGTTTTGGGATAATTCCTTTCAGCAGCCAGGGTTTCCAAACCCGGGAGCGCAGCCTTGCGGATACGATGACCGTTGATAATATTTATGCAGGAGACGGTGGATTGTCTAAAGCTTATCTGGGATACGGCGTTCAATTAGGGAAAAATTTCAGTGTAGGTGCAAACGTTTCTTACATATTCGGCAAGCTTGAAGAAACCGAGTCTCATGAGTTTGTATATGATTATTCTGCTTATAGCTCCAGAATGCAAACTTCCAGCAGCGTAGGCGGTTTCAACTTCGATTACGGACTCCAGTATTCAGGAGCTCTTTCAAACAAGCTGAGACTGGTACTTGGTTATTCCGGAACCCTGGCATCGAAGCTGGACCAGGATGATAAGATGGTTTTTTACCGTTATACCAAGGGAACAGGAGGAGAAGAGGGTGTAGCGACTGACTCTATAGGTTCTGAGAAGAAATATGCCACCAAAACCTTAAAGCTTCCTCTTACTCATACCGCTGGATTTACCATAGAGAAGGCAAATCACTGGCTGGTAGGAGCAGATGTCAGAATGGGACAGTGGAGTAAATACCGGGAGGGGAATTCCAATCCTGATAATCTTCAGAACGCCTATGGTTTCTCAGTAGGCGGGCAGATCACTCCGGATATAAATTCTGTTGGCAGTTATTTTAAGGTTATTGATTACAGGCTGGGATTTTCATATGATAAGAGCAATATCAGGTATAATAATACAGATATTGAACAAATGGCTGTAACCTTTGGATTTGGTTTTCCTTTACAGGCCAGTCCAACCCGAACCACTTTCTATAAAATAAATGTTTCGGCTGAACTGGGACAGCGCGGAACATTATCAAACAATTTGGTGCGTGAACGGTATGTAAATATACACTTTGGCTTTACACTGAACGATCAGTGGTTCCGTAAGTATAAATTTGATTAAGTTGGCGCAGTACCGGGTTTTTGGTATCAGTCTGATAATTGTCTGCTTTTCTCTGACGGCCTGTGAAAACGACCTCAGGGAGGTAGAGAAGATTTCTGCAAAGGGCTCTTCCGTCAGGGTGGATAAATCTAAAGGTGTAGAGATCATCTACAGCGATTCTGCACGTGTAAAGGCCAGGATACTCACACCCCTGCTTAATTACTATAAAGTAGATAAACCTTATTACGAGATGCCCAAGGGAGCTACTGTTATATTCTTTGACGAAAACCTCAGGGAGAGCAGCAGGATCGTGTCAGATTATGCGCTCCAGTATGAGACCTCGCGCGTGGTAGAAATGCGAAAGAATGTAGTTGGCACAAGCGCTAAGGGCGATGTGTTTAAATCTGATGAGCTAATCTGGGATCCGGGGAAAAAGGAGCCTGTATACTCAAATAAACTGGTGACGATCACTCAGCCCAACGGAAATATAGTTTTTGGAAACGGTTTTTCCAGTGATGAACGTTTTAAGCGCTGGCAGCTTACAGATGCGACAGGGAACTTCCCTTCGGGTACGAATTTAATTGAGTGATTGCTAAAAGGTTCTTAGTGTAAATATTGTCATTTTTTTTTGAAAAGTTGTATCTTGCGCGCTCTTTTTGAATACGAATAAAGTTAGATTATATGGGAATAATGAGTTTTTTGCGAAACCGTGCAGGTGTTATCCTTGTAGGTGCAATAGGTTTGGCAATAGTAGCCTTTTTATTAGGAGACGCTATCAAGATCGGCAGTCCCTTTATGAGAGGCAACCAAACCGACGTCGGTGAAGTTGCCGGAGAGAAGATCAACATTGATGATTTTCGTCAGAAAGTGGAGCAGAACGAGGCACAGTTTAAGCAGCAGATGGGGCAAGGTGCCCTTAATCCTCAAATGGCCTCATATGTTGTGGAGAATACGTGGAACCAGGAAGTGATGACTGTGCTCCTGAATAAGGAAGTTAAACGCATTGGTATCGAGGTTGGTGAAAATGAGTTAGCCGATATGATCACAGGTAAAAACCCTGATCCGCAGGTTGTGCAGGCTTTCGCTGATCCCCAGACCGGGCAGATAAACAGGTCGCAGCTAAGCGCTTTTATTTCAAACATGAAATCCCAGGACCCGGGCAGTGCAATGGGCCAGCAGTGGGGAAACTTTCTTTTGTCTATAAAAAGAGGCCGTCTCTTTCAGAAATATAATGGTCTGGTAAAGAATTCAATCTATGTGACCTCTCTGGAAGCGAGAGAAGATTACTCCCAGCGTAATAAGCTTGCAAATTTCAATTATGTTAATCTTGAATACGCCTCCATTCCTGACAATAAGGTTCAGCTTACGGATGGCGATTATCAGGAATATTATAATAAGAATAAAAAGAGATTCGTTAACCGGGAGGAATCCAGGACCTTTGAATATGTAATATTTGATGCGAGCCCTTCAAAAACCGATTCTGCGGATGCCCGGAATTTAATAAACAAGCTGGCAGCAGATTTCAGGAGTACTACCAACGACTCGCTGTTCGTGAGTGTAAATTCTGATACCAAAGCTCCGGTAGCATATGTAAGAAAGGGACAGTTGGATCCGGCACTGGATTCTTCCGTTTTTAAAGCTTCAGCAGGCACAGTAATCGGTCCGGTATTCAGCAATGGTGCCTTTAAGGTTGCAAAGGTTGTGGACGTCAGGATGAGCCCCGACTCTGTTAAGGCAAGTCACATTCTGATCAATCCAGCTACCGTTGGAGGAGTGGACAAAGCAAAAGCTATTGCTGATTCCCTTCTGGCTATATTACAAAAGGGAGGTAATTTTGCTGAGCAGGCTGCAAAATTCGGATCAGACGGCACGAAAGATAAAGGCGGAGAGCTTGGTACATTTGCACGCGGCGCCATGGTTCCAGCGTTCGAGGAAGCTGTATTTAACGGGAAGCCCGGTGAACTGAAAGTGATTACCACCCAGTTCGGTGTACACGTTATACGAATAGACAAGCAGGTGGGCTCTTCCAGAGTTGCTAAAGTAGCAGTAGTAGATAAAGCCGTTGCCAGCAGCAGTCAGACTCAGCAGGCCGCTTACAGCAAGGCTTCTGCATTTCTGTCGAATGTGAAAGATGCGGAATCTTTTAATGAGCAGATCCAGAAATCGAAGCTGCGTAAGCTCGTCGCAGAGAATATTACCCCTTCACAGTCTATGGTCTCAGGTATTGAAAATCCCAGGGAGATCGTGAGATGGGCTTTTGATGCGGATAGAGGAGATGTTTCTGATAAGGTGTTTGAATCAGAAAACACTTACGTGGTAGCCTGCCTTACCGACGTAAGAGAGAAGGGAATTCTTCCTGTAGAGAAAGTAAAGAAGGATATCGAACCAATGGTAAGAAATCTGGTTAAAGCCCGGATGCTGTCGGAGAAAATGCAGAAAGCACTTTCCGGTGCTTCTACGATCAACCAGGTTGCATCAAAGCTCGGCCGTCCTGTTCAGCCTGTTCAGAACGTCGTGTTTGCGAATCCTATTATTCCTGGCATTGCCCAGGAAAATAAGGTAGTAGGTACCGTGTTTGGCCTGCAGCCGAAAAAGCTTTCCAAAGTCATTGAAGGCGAGCAGGGCGTCTATGTGGTCCAGGTGAATGGGTTTACCAATCCAGCTCCTCTCACTAACACCTTTAGCCAAAAGCAGCAAATGTATCAGATGGTGGGACAGAGAGCGCAGGGACAGGTGATGGAAGTGTTGCGTGAAAAGGCAGATATAAAAGACTATCGTCTGAAGTTCTTTTAAAAAATTATAGATCAGAAAAAGGTCTGGAGGTTCCCTTCAGGCCTTTTTTATGTTAAAGCAATTTTGTTTTAAAACATTATTCCGGTTTAAGTTTTTACTTTATGCTTATAGGAATTGAATTTCAAGATCTGAACTTTGCATATTAAACATGCAGAAAATGGATATTCAGGAAAACATAGTAAACAGAGTGGCCCAAAGCGGGCTGGTGACTTTCGATCTTGCCGATCTTTATCCCGATGGTGAGAGAGTAGTTTATGACATCAAAGACAACTTATTTCACGGATTGATCCTTAAAGAGAAGGACTTTCGTGAATTTGTGAAAGAACATGACTGGTCTCAATATCAGGGTAAGAACGTTGCCATTACGTGTTCCGCAGATGCCATAGTGCCAACCTGGGCTTATATGTTGCTGGCAAACAAGCTGACCCCTTATGCGGCTGAGGTGATGTTTGGTAGTCTTGAAGAGCTTGAATCGGTCTTATTTAGGAAAAAAATTGATAGCCTGGACATGGAAAACTTTCGGGACAAGAGGGTTGTTATAAAAGGATGCGGTGATATCGCGGTTCCCGAATCTGCGTTTGTGGCAATTACTGTTGGGCTAACGAAGGTGGCAAAAAGTATTATGTACGGAGAACCCTGTTCTACCGTGCCTGTTTTTAAGAGAAAAGACTAATGTGATTGACGGTACGTTTAAGTTTGATGTAGTAAGAGGGGCCGGAGCGATAACCGGCTGATCTCTTTGGTCTATATGATAGTATGAGAAAATTTATATTGCTTCTTCCGCTTTTTCTATTTGTTCAGGTAGTGTTTCCCCAGGAGCTGGAGAACCGCAAAGAGACGGCGTTTAAACCCGGAGAAGAATTAAAATATCGTCTCAGGTATGGGTTTATTACTGCGGCAGAAGCCACTTTGAATGTACTCGATTCAGATGTTAAGTTTGATAACAAGCCGGTGTTTCACCTGGTAGCCCAGGGCAAAACAGCGGCATCGTTTAATCTGTTCTATAAAGTGAGGAACAGATACGACTCCTATATAGATCGTACCGACCTCACGCCTTATCTCTATACAGAAAATATCAGGGAGGCTAATTACCGGCGTACCGATAAAGTACGTTTCTACCAGGATCAAAAGAAAGTAGTTGGTAATAAGGGCACATTTAAGGGAAAGGAGAAGACATTCGACCTGGTATCAGCTTTTTTCTTTGCAAGGAGTCTTGATCTCTCAGGTGTTCGCCCGGGGACTTTGTTCACTATTCCTTATTTCCTGGATGATGAAGTGGCTGATATGAAGATCACTTACGTAGGCAAGGAGACAATCAAAACGCCTATAGGCACGTTTAATTGTCTGAAATTTAACCCCTCGATTAAGCCAGGTCGTATATTCAGAAAAGACAGCAAATTATATCTATGGATTACAGACGATGGGAATCGTATTCCTGTAAAAGCCCAGGTTGAGATCCTGGTAGGCTCTGTTACCCTTGAAGTTACTTCTGCCAAAGGGCTGAAGTATTGATTCAGGATGATTCTTCCCGCCTTTAGAAGCCTGTATTTACATATTGCTCATCTCACATCTCTGCTGTCATCATTATTTTTAAAAATATTTACGACCTTTACGCAGCAATGGGATTGAATATGATTGAAGTACAGCACACTTTGGTGCATGAGGATTTATTAGAAGAGAGTTTTGTGTGTCATCTTGATAAATGCAAAGGAGCGTGTTGTGTAGAAGGAGATGCGGGTGCTCCGCTTGAGCGTAGCGAGCTTAAGATACTGGAGGAGATTTATCCCCATGTAAAACCTTTTATGACAGAGAAAGGGATTGAGACTATAGAACAGCAGGGGACCTGGGTGCGTGATCAGGAGGGTGATTATACGACACCGTGTATTGATGGGAATAAGGAATGCGCTTATGTTATCTGGGAGGGAGGTGTCAGTAAATGCGCCATTGAAAAAGCATATCTCGAGAACAAGGTTCATTGGAAAAAACCTATTTCCTGCCATTTATATCCGATAAGGGTAACTGCTTATCCGGAATTTGAGATATTAAACTACGACCGCTGGCATATATGTAAAGCAGCATGTTCATACGGAAGAGAGCTTAAAGTACCTGTTTACCGCTTTCTTAAAGAGCCACTTATCCGTAAATATGGCGAGGACTGGTACAATGAGCTAGACGGAGCTGCTTCCCTGTCATAAACCATCTTATCACACCACCAGATATGAGTGAATACGAACATAGAAATTTCTCGCTGCTGGACAGGGGCGGGGTACCCGTAGATCTTGGTTCAAGGATAGTGGTCTTCGGGGCATCGGGTCAGCTTGGACAATGCCTGCAGCATGTTGCTATACAAAGAGGAATTAAAAATATTCTTTTTCTTCCGGAAGATCGTGCCAATATCCTGGACAAGGATGCGATTGCACAGGTTCTGGCGGATGAAATGCCGCTCTATGTCATCAACTGTGCTGCATATACTGCAGTGGATAAAGCGGAAGATGAAATTGAGCTTGCCCGCAGCATTAACAGGGATGGCCCTGCCAACCTTGCAGCTGTTTGCCGGTCCCATCATACTACATTGATCCATATATCGACTGACTTTGTTTTCGAGGGTGAAATTCCAAAGTTGCTGGTAGAAAACGATCCGGCAAGGCCTATTAATATTTATGGCATCACCAAGCTTCAGGGAGAGGCTGCTATAGCAGGTATCTTTCATAAATATTTTATCCTCCGGACAAGCTGGTTGTATTCGGAGTACGGGAATAATTTCGTGAAAACCATGCTGAGATTAGGGAAGGAGCGAGAGGAGATTGCGGTAGTGGCTGACCAGGTTGGTACTCCAACATACGCTATTGATCTCGCCGAAGCGATCTTTGATATCATTCAATCGGGGTCTAGTGACTATGGAACTTATCATTACAGCAATGAAGGACTTACTTCGTGGTATGATTTCGCAAAGGCAATCTTCGCGATAAGCGGGCTTCAGGTCAATGTAAAGCCTCTTAAAACCTTCGAATATTTTACCAAAGCCGCCCGGCCAGCTTTTTCGGTAATGGATAAGTCGAAGATAAAGAATACTTTTGCTATGAAGATTCCATACTGGCGTGACAGCCTGGAGACTTGTATAAACCGTTTGAATGCTAATGGCGGATAATTATTTACTAAACACTTAAAAATGAAAGGTATTATACTCGCAGGCGGATCGGGCACCCGCCTTCATCCCCTCACTCTTGCAACCAGTAAACAGATGATGCCTGTTTACGACAAGCCGATGATCTATTACCCCTTGTCAATTCTGATGCTTGCCGGAATCAGGGAGATTCTTATTATTTCGACTCCGCACGATCTTCCGAACTTTGAAAAGCTGTTGGGCGACGGTTCCCGGATAGGCTGCCACTTTTCTTATGCAGTACAGGAACAGCCTAACGGACTGGCACAGGCATTTGTCATTGGAGAGAGATTTGTCGGAGATGATAGTGTCGCCCTGATCCTGGGAGATAACATATTTTACGGCGATGGACTTTCTGTGCTTCTCCAGAAACTGAATGATCCTGAAGGGGGTGTTGTATTTGCGTATCCGGTATCCGATCCGGAGAGATACGGGGTGGTTGAATTTGATGAAAATAATAATGTCATTTCCATAGAAGAAAAACCGGAAAATCCCAAGTCCAATTACGCCGTTCCCGGTCTTTATTTTTACGATAATTCTGTTATAGAGATTGCAAAGAATATAAAACCCTCGTTAAGGGGTGAATATGAGATTACCGATGTGAATAAAGAATATCTTAAACGGGGACAGCTGAAGGTGGGAGTTCTGAGCCGTGGCACAGCATGGCTGGATACAGGAACCTTCACCTCTTTAATGCAGGCGGGACAGTTTGTACAGGTTATCGAAGAACGGCAGGGGCTGAAGATCGGCTGTATAGAAGAAGTCGCATACAGGATGGGCTTTATTTCTGATGAAGAGCTCCGGGTTGCGGCGCAGCCGCTTGTAAAAAGCGGTTACGGACAATATTTACTTAAGATCCTGGGATAGAATCCTGGTTCAGATAAACAAAAAAAGGGGCATTCGCCCCTTTTTTATGTATTATCCTGCCGGTTTTACACCGTCGTTTTGATGCTGAGCTCTTTTAGCTGATCATCCGATATGGTAGCAGGAGAATCGATCATGACATCCCTCCCTGAATTGTTTTTAGGGAATGCAATTACGTCCCGGATAGAATCCAGTCCCGCGAAGAGAGATACCAGCCGGTCGAATCCGAATGCGATCCCTCCATGAGGCGGTGCTCCGTACTCAAACGCGTTCAACAGGAATCCAAACTGCTTTTGAGCCTCTTCAGGAGTAAAGCCAAGATGTTTAAACATCAGGGACTGCAGGTCTTTGTTGTGGATACGGATAGATCCTCCGCCCACTTCAGTGCCATTGATCACCATATCATAGGCATTGGCTCTCACTGCGCCCGGATCAGTGTCCAGCAAAGCGATGTCTTCCGGCTTCGGAGAAGTGAAGGGGTGGTGCATGGCATGATATCTGCCTGTCTCTTCATCCCATTCGAGCAATGGAAAATCTACTACCCATAATGTAGAGAATTTGCTTTTATCACGAAGTCCAAGCCTGTTGCCCATTTCAAGACGAAGTTCATTGAGCTGTTTCCTCACCTTGTCTGCCGGTCCTGCCATAATCAGCATTAAATCACCTGGCTGAGAGTTAAACGCTGCAGACCATTTTTTCAGCTCATCTTCACTGTAAAACTTATCGACGGAGGACTTTAATGATCCATCATCATTGTGACGGCAATATACCAGGCCTGTAGCCCCAATCTGCGGGCGTTTAACGAAGTCGGTCAGCTCGTCCACCTGTTTACGCGTGTAGTGGGCACATCCGCTAGCATTTATTCCAACAACAAGTTCTGCATTATCGAATACCGGGAAGTTATGGCCTTTTACAAGGTCATTTAATTCGGTAAATAACATTCCGAAACGTGTGTCGGGCTTATCAGAACCATACATGCGCATCGCGTCCTGGTAAGACATCCGCGGAACCGCTTCAAGTTCAATGCCTTTGAGTGTTTTAAAGAGGTGTCTGATTAATCCTTCAAATGTATTTAATATATCTTCCTGCTCAATGAAAGCCATTTCACAGTCAATCTGGGTGAACTCCGGCTGCCTGTCGGCCCTGAGATCTTCATCCCTGAAGCATTTAACAATCTGGAAATATCGGTCAAAGCCCGATACCATCAAAAGCTGCTTAAACGTTTGAGGAGATTGCGGTAAAGCGTAAAATTCTCCCGGGTTCATACGGCTTGGAACGACAAAGTCGCGCGCGCCTTCAGGTGTTGACTTGATAAGCACAGGAGTTTCGACTTCGAGGAAGTTTTGCAGATCCAGATATTTTCGGACTTCCTGAGCGGTCTTGTGCCTCAGAATAAGGTTGTTACGTACCGGATTGCGGCGAAGGTCGAGATACCGGTATTTCATCCGGAGATCGTCGCCTCCATCAGTATCATCCTCAATAAGAAAAGGAGGAAGCTTAGCTGAATTCAGTATTTCCAGGGCAGAGACCTTGATCTCAATATCTCCCGTGGCAATCCTGGGGTTTTTGTTAGAGCGTTCAACTACCTGTCCCGTAACTTTAATGACAAATTCACGAGACAATTGCCTTGCCTGTTCACATAGATCTGTGTTTTCATCCATGTTGAACAGCAACTGGGTAATTCCGTAACGGTCACGAACATCGATGAATGTCATTCCTCCCAGGTCCCGTGATTTCTGTACCCAACCGGCAAGAGTTACTACTTTGCCCAGATCGTTCAGATTTAATTCGCCGCAAGTATGTGTCCTATGCATAAAATTTGTTGTTTGACCTGCAAAAGTACTTTTTTTGGTGAAGGATAAGGTTCAGTAAATGAATTTTTTCCTGAAACTACCTGTAGCGGGATTTGTTTAACAGAATATAGATCTTCGTATGAAACTAAAGACCTCCCTTCTGACTGCTTTTATTTGTGCCTCGGTGATTGCCTGCAACAGTGTTCAGAAATCTGTAGACCCCACGGGGCAGAATCCTATCCCACGCGGTACCGAAAGGAATATAGATGAAGATACGATAAAAGCACCCGGAAGCGATACGAGCGGCTTAGGACT
>JBQGEO010000435.1:0-4013 GCA_052039655.1 Pararcticibacter sp. | reverse complement strand
AGCGGATCTGGTAAGAGCAGTCTTCTGGATACTATTGCCGGAAAGTATCCTATTTCAGGAGGCCATGTGGTTCATCCTTTACCAGAGGGCGGGCTGGAAGCAGAAAGAGTGCGCGATCCTTTGTTCACCTGGCACAAGCTTATTGCGCTGGTAGGTACACGACATGGTTTTCGCAATCTTTCCAATGTCAGCAACTTTTATTACCAGCAGCGCTTTAATTCATCTGATTCTGAGGACTCAGAATTGGTAGAAGAGTATCTGCTTAGAATTCAGCATACCGGAAGGGGCGGGGTGTGGGATTTCGACAGAGTAACAGAGAAGCTGAAACTTACCCCTCTTCTTAGCAAGCAGCTGATTAAACTTTCGAATGGTGAGACCAAACGCTTACTGATAGCGTCTGCACTGATTAAGAATCCGGTTTTATTGTTACTTGATAATCCTTTAACAGGGCTTGACACAGGTACGAGAAAGGAGTTTAATGATCTGTTATCAGAAATTTCGGCCACCGGAATCAGTGTGATAATGTCTACAGCTCCAGCTGAGATCCCCGATTCGATTACCCATGTAGCAGTACTTGAGAAAGGAAAGATTGTGGCCTCTATGGACAAAAGCGGGTTTGATCCCGCAAAGCTTCATTTTTCAAGTTTGCCGGTAATTAATACCGAAGAACTCGGCAACTTGATTTCTGAAGGCGAAGGTCAGGTTTATTCACGCATTGTTGAAATGAAAGATGTCGTGATACAATACGGAGAGAAGGTGATTCTTGATCATGTCAACTGGACGATAAAACAGGGAGAGCGATGGGCGTTAGTTGGACACAACGGGGCGGGAAAATCGACCTTATTGAGTCTTATAAATGCAGATAACCCGCAGGCATATGCTAATCATATTGTTTTGTTCGACAGGAAAAGGGGAAGCGGGGAAAGTATCTGGGATATTAAGAAGAAAACTGGTTTTGTATCACCGGAGCTCTTTCAATACTTTCCGGCAGGTACTTCCTGTCTGCAGGTTATTGAGTCGGGCTACTATGATACACTTGGGCTTTTTCGTCCTTCCAATCCCCAAAAGGCTGAAGTTGCAGAGCGATGGATGCGGTTGCTCGAAATAGAATGCTTTGCTGCCAAGTTATTTAAGAATGTACCGGCAAGTACACAGCGGCTTTGCCTGCTTGCACGTGCCCTGATTAAGAATCCGCCATTATTAATATTCGATGAACCTTGCCAGGGCCTGGACAGACATCAGCAGGAACACTTTAAACATGTTGTTGATGCCATCTGCGGTCGTTCCAATGTGTCGCTAATTTATGTCAGCCATTATGAGCATGAGATACCGGCAAGTGTCGATAAGGTATTGAAGTTAGAGAAAGGTAAGGTGGTAATTGATTAGTTTTTTGATATTAAGTGAAATAACGCTTTGAAATGCGGTGGCTAAGAGTTATCTTTAGCCTCATATTCAAACTACTGCTACACATCAGCAATCTAAAAGTTTTCCCGAGCTCAGACAAACCATAGGAAAGGTATGGCCAAGTTCATGCCTTTCTTTTTATACCAGGTTCGAATTCTCCTGTAAATTGGTGTCGTCTAATAGTTCGTCAATATTATCAATTGAAAATTCCTCCTCACTGGGCGTAAGTATATTGGCGTTCAATATTTGCTTTTTTCTGTTCATAGATGCAAGTTTATCAGGATAGTAAACAATCGGGATGTTCATGGATTTTGTTTATCTGTTGATGGGTTATGATAAATATTGTTATGTAAGTTCGCTTAAAGATCTGAAAGTAACAAGAGAAACCTGCTTTTTACGAGTAATGATTTATCGGAAAGAAATTCATTTTTGACATAGTAATTGCTGTTAGCACTCGGAGTGTATGACTGTGAATTTGTATTTCTATAAATGATCCTTATCTTGGTAAGATTAACCAGAGCATATGATGTTAAACTGAGGACTTGTTTAAATATCAGTTTATTTCCGCTACTTTATTAATGCTATATTTTTTTATAACTAACCACAAAGACAAAATGGCAAAACAGAACATTGGCACAGGTTTATGGCAAACTATAAGGGGCGCTATAAACAGCAATTTCGATGAATTGTATGAATACAGGAGCGGATCAATAAACGTTCTTGAGATGGGTGTAAGAAATGACGGGACTGACCAGACGAGCGCGATAGGCGTTCTGATTGCAAATAATACTCAATTGTTCTTCCCTAAAGGTGATTACTTAATAAACAATCTCGTCGTTTCGAACAAGAAGGGCTTGTCTTTGATTGGTGAAAAAGGAACCAGGTTCTTCACAACCAATAATTATGTATTTACTTTTCACAGCAGCATTGAGGAACTGGAGATTACCGGCATTAAGTTCGAATCTACATTAGTAAGCAATATTGAGGACACCGGAGGTTTGCTGATGTTTTATACAGATACTTCTTCGGGAATTTTTGAAGATGTGGAAATTCATCATTGTTATTTTACAAATGAAAAGACTAAGTGTAACGCTGTGAAGCTTATCTCTGAAGGCACCAACAGCATGGCGCGTAATTTTAAAATACATCATAATGTTTTTGAGAAGATAGGCAGGATGGCTATTGAGGTACAAAATCATGTAAGTGATTCTGTATACAGATATATGGATATACATAGTTATAATAACTACCTGAGAGATATCGGTACTGTTCATGCAGCGACAAGTGTATGCGGGATTTCTTATTCAGGTTTAGGGTATAACTGCAGTGTGGATTCTAATCAGATAATTGATATACACACTGTTGACAGCTGGGCTGTGGTTAACTATGGTATAGAAAATGCCGGATCGGATAATATGTCAATCCAAAACAATCAAATACTCAGTTTAAATTATGGATTTACCGCAATTCTTACCAGTAGTACAAGGCCGAAAACCGGATGTATCATTGCAAATAATACTATTAATGTAAGATTAATTGGAAGTACAGACCCACTTAAAATCAGAGGAATGGAGTTGTTCCGGCTTACTAAAAGCAAAATATCTAATAATTCTATTTTTTCCCATAATTACAGTATTCGGGTTGTGGCCAGCAATAAGTTAATGGTTACCTTAAATGATTGTTACTCGAAGGCCGGAAATGCAATTTTTGTGGCCGAAGAGTCGTCAACTGGTACCACGGGCTGCAAGTTTTATTTTAATAACCTTGACTGCAGTGAGGCTGTCGAAGATAATGCACCATTGCTTTTTTCCGGAAGTAATACAGCTCATAATTTCCACTTTGGGAACAATTGTATTAAGACAGGAGGAGCAGCCGGTAGTATTGTTTCAGTTTCAGGAGCATCGGATAATACAAAAGCATACCTGGCAGCTACTACAGCAGAATTTGTTTCAGAGGGTTTCCAGGAATCAATCAGAATGGTAGGTAACGATGGACAAATTGGTTTTCCTGATTTCGGAAGAAGTTTAAAATCATCAAAGAATGGCATCCTGGCAGGAATGACATTGGATGCAACAGTATTGGATGTGACTCATCAATTGGCTGTAGGTGGAAGTGCTGCTATAAGCGAAGGCCTATCTTCCCGGAAATTGAATGTACATGGTTTAAGCGTTTATGCTGATAATGCTGCTGCTAAGGCTGGTGGTCTGCAAAATGGTGATCTGTACAGGACGGGGGATATTGTTAAAGTGGTACATGCCTGAATGAAATGAGGGAACTGATTATCAGATAAAACTAAAGCCAGCTGATTAACAGCCGGCTTTAGTTTCGGATGAGTCTTATGCACTTATTACCAGATTTTTACTCTTTTTTGAGGATCCAGCCACATAGGATCACCTTTTTTTACATTAAAGGCTTTGTAGAATTCGGGAATATCGGAAAATGGACCATTCACCCTTAAAAAGGCGGGAGAGTGGACATCTGTCATAATCTGATTGGCGAGATTTTCATCGCGGGTGTGGTAGAGCCATCCTAATGCATACCCAAGAAAGAATCGCTGAAGAGGGGTAAATCCATTGATCTTTTCGTTCTTTTTATACTGCTCAGTCTTC
>JBQGEO010000434.1:0-3116 GCA_052039655.1 Pararcticibacter sp. | reverse complement strand
CTGTATTCGGCCATCCGGTAGACCAGCTCTTCTTCGCTTTTTACCTGGAATTCGATTTGAAGGATGAAGGTTTCACCATCTACCGTAGTGATCTTCTTCAGGACGTCGGGCTTGCGCTCTTTGGTGTGCTGGATATCATCGGGAAGCTCTTCAATCTCTGCTACCTCTATTCCTAATACTTCCCTGATAATGACGGGTAGGGTTACCTCAAGGTTCTCTTTAAGAATCTTATCGTACTGGTTCCCCTGCCCACGGTTTGGATTATTATCGGGCATAAACAAAGATAAGGTTAAGTGCGGGGTATCAGTCTGTTGAATAGATGATCTTCGTCATATTTTGCATTCCTGATCGTGCCTGTCATACTCTTTCATATCCGTGGTTCATTAATCTGTTGCTTTCAAACACATGTTATCAAAGTCGAAGGTTATTTTCGGCCCCAGTCTTTTAAATAATCTGACTCCGGCAACACCGTCAAAAATATTAAAATGAGATTTTTTATCTAATACAAGAACTTCCCCATTAGCATAATCGATCCGTCTGCCTTTGAGGTAAATAGTTGCATTCTTTACAAACTCGTGCGGAATATTAAAGGAGCTTCCGGTCAAAGTATGATAATGGTATGGCTTTTTGGGTGTTACTGTATCTATTTCTATCACCCTTCTATTCTCATTATAAAATGAAGGTCCCATAATCAAAAAATCATTAGAACCGACATCCAGCTGTCCGACCCAATTCAGGCCATTGATTTTCAATTTTAGAAAAAGATTATCGCCTGCGAGAAAGAGGTTTGAAGAATCCTCCGATCCTATTTTTCCCGTGCTGGCAGGAAAAGAAACCGTTCGCTTTTCCCAATCAAAGTCAATTCTGCCGATGAGTCTCATCGCCGGCAGACCCATTATGACTTGTGCATCGTTAAATTCTCTTTCCACATTCGATCTCACTTTGGCACTTAACGTATCAGATAGCCGGGAAGTGAATCGCTCGTTTAAAACGAGTACAGGGATATTGTGCAGCGTTATATCTCCAAGATCAATATGCTCAATTACCTCTACTCTCATTTTCGTGGGGACACCGTTTAGCATTTGTACACTATCCTGGCTTTTATTTACTAATTTAGTGCCTAATTTATCTGCAAGGCTCCGCGTTAATGTGAAATAGGCTGAAACACCTGTATCGAACCATGTTTCAACAGTAACACCGTTGTATCTAGCGTTAAACCGGATATACTCAGAGTCATTGATTCTTACTGTTTTATCTTTACCAGAATTATCTCTTTCAATTTTAATCCGGGGCTCATTTACATCCCGGTATCCAAGAGTCTTTTTCTCATTTTCAATAAAAGCCATCTCATGCCGGATAAAATCACTATCCCGGTCAAATGGATTTCTTCTTAAACAATCCATGTATTTGTTGCATAACGCCATCCCATCCCGGTAATGCTGTTTACTATTATAAATATTCAACAGCTTCCCATAAGTAACGCCAATCATCGGCCCCAACTTATATTCATAATTGGCTAGTAAGTCTTTGATATAAATTGCTGCACTATCCGGCTTATTAAAAAAAAGATCCATGTGCGCTTTATAAAACACATTAAGCGCTCTGTCATTTGACGGTAGCTTGTCTGCGTATTGTTCACGAAATTCCCTCGCTTCAAAAGCTTTGTCCTGTTGAAGAAGATTAACAAGCTCTTGCGAATAATTACGCTGGGCATTAGAAGACAAAATGAAAGTAAAAGTTAACAATAAGGTTAAAAAATTTTTCATGCCGACTGATTCGATTTATAATAGTTCCGTGTATGTGGATTATGAACTTTTATCTTTTCTATTAAGACTAATCTGACACACTCATCCTCATATTATCGAAATCTAAAACTACTTTTGAGCCCAATTGTCTAAAGAACTTAACTCCTACGACACCGTCATAAACAGTATTATCTGGTGATTCGCCCTCTACAAGAACCTGCCCGTTATTGTGATTGACTAACCGGCCCCCGAAGCTGACTTTTGCATTTTTTACGAGTTCATATGGGACATTAAAGGAAGTTCCCTTTATTGTGTAAAGGTTTATTGGTTTCTTTAACGTTACCGAGTCAATCTCTATCCGGCTTTTATTCTTTCTGTAAAAGGGAAATGTCATATTTAAAAAATCCCAGGACCCGGTACTTGCATAACCCAAAAAATTCAGTTCATTGACTTTCAACTTCAGGCAAAAGCCATTGCCTGATAAAAACATATTTGAAGCATCATTAGACCCTATGTTCTCTGCATGGCCAGGAAAAGAGACTGTATGCTTTTTATTGTCAAACTCAATTTTCCCGAGAAGCTTCATTACGGGGACTCCCATCATTATTTGCTCCCCATTGAATTCCTTTTCAACTTTAGATTTTATCTCAGCTTTTACAGTATCGGCTAAACCAGGCATAAGACTGTTGCTTAAAACTAATACCGGGATATTGTAAAGCTTTATGCTCTCAAAATCTATACTATCAATTATCTCAACTTTAGCTTTCCTGGGAATACCCTCTATTGTTTGCACGCTATCCTGATTTTTATTGATTAGTTTAGTGCCTATTTTGTCTGCAAGACTTCGTGTCGTAATAAAATAAGCAGAAGAAGTAGTATTGATCCATGTCTCTGCGACAACATTATTATACCTGGCGTTGAAGCGGATATACTCACCATCATTGATCTTTATTGTTTTGCCTTTACCGGAATCTTTTTTTACAATTTTGATCCGGGGTTCATTTATATCTCTGAATTGGAAGGCTATTTTTATCTTTTCTATGGAACTCACCTCCCTGCTAATTAAATCCTTATCCTGGTCGAATGGATTCTTTTTCAGATGGTCGAGGTATTTGTCGCATACCCTTATCCCTTCTCTGAACTGTTGCTTACTGTCATAAACAGATAACAGCTTTCCATAATAAAGCGCAATCACGGGACCAATTTTAAGTGTATGATTAGCAATTAAGTCTTCCAGGTAAATAGCCGCGCTATCCGGCTTATTGAAAAAGAGAGCCATTTGTGCCTTATAAAACACATCAAATGCTTCGTCGTTTTTGGGCATTTTGTCGGTATACAGTGCGCGAAATTCCCTGGCGTCGAAACACCTCC
>JBQGEO010000433.1:0-9605 GCA_052039655.1 Pararcticibacter sp. | reverse complement strand
AGAAGAAGTTCCACGAACCTGTAATAGTTGAAATAAATAATTATGGATTCCGGCAGGTCGGTTTTGTTACGCAGAAGGATCTTTCCCGGCTGGACCTTCCGGGAGATGTGGCGGTTTATTTTCCATTTTCGTATTCATTTGCGGGTCAGCTGGCGATCGTTCAGGCCGACAAGGTGAAACCTCTGGATATGAGTGCCAGCGAAGCGATGAAATTTGTGGTATCAGGAGGGGTAAGCGGTCTTGATAAACCTCACTTTAAACATTCTCACCAGGATTCTCCCAAGAGGCATCAGTGATCAGGCAGTTGCTGATGGAGTTGTTGGTAGAGGGCGAAGTTTTCATCATCATAGCATATAAAGCTGACATCTATAGCAATAGGAGTGACCTCAAGGAAATTCTTTACAGTCGTAAAGGCTATTCTCGCCGCATCTTCTTTTGGAAATCTGTAGATCCCGGTACTGATGTTTGGAAAGGCTATGCTTTGGATGCCGTGTTTTAAGGCGAGTTCAAGGGAGTTGTTATAACAGTTTTTTAATTTCTGCCGTTCCTGGTTGTTCCCTCCGTTCCAAACAGGCCCCACCGTGTGGATGACGTATCTGGCAGGAAGATTACCTCCGCTGGTAATGACAGCCTCTCCGGTGTTGCATTTTCCCTGCCTTGAAATAATTTCCATACACTCTTCGAGTATCCTTTTGCCGCCGGCGCGGTGGATAGCGCCATCGACCCCGCCGCCGCCCATAAGCGAAGAATTAGCTGCGTTTACAATTGCATCCACAGATTCTTTGGTTATATCCCCTTTTATTACCCGGATATTTTGTTTTGAAATCATGATAAACAAATAACAATAAACCTGCGTGGATAGTTTATGTAAAGATGTAAACAACGTCTATATTTGCCGATATATATTTTTTAGGGAATACGCGTCAAATGAGGTTTTCCGGTAAAGACACTATCACTGCGCTTAGAGAAAGAAGTGTTCCCTTTTTGAGGGAAAATGTAAAAATTATCTCTCAGTTTATTTTCACCATTTTCTTTATCGGAGTTGGGATCTGGTTTATCAAGCATGAAAGGGCTGAACTGGTGCAGGTGCAAGCTGTTCTCGCTTCTTCATCTCTTCAGTGGCTGGCTGCAGGTATTATTCTAACCATCGTATATATTGTCCTGCAGGGCCTCATGTACGTGGCTTCTTTCAAAGCTATTGGCTCGCAGGTTAAGCTGTATGATGCAATTGTTCTGTTTCTTAAACGTAACTTTATCAGTGTGTTCCTGCCAGCAGGTGGAATTTCTTCTTTAGCTTTCTTCACCGGGGACATTGAGCGGAAGGGTGTTAGCAAATCACAGATTCATTTTGCATCGTCTGTTTATGGCTTTGTTGGGATATTTTCGGTGATCGTCGTTGCGCTTCCGGCTTTCCTCTATGGTTTATTCCAGAAAAGCGTTGGTAAGGGGGAGTGGTTTGCTCTTGCTTCTGTTATCATTCTTATAGTTGCACTCACAGCAGTGTACCGTTCGATCATGAGCCAGGGAAAAGTCTACCACTGGCTGATTAAGATCGCACCTTCATCTGTGGTTCTGCTGGATGATTTACGCAGTAATAAAATAGAACGGAAAGGCTTTCTTGTTACGATCCTGTATAGTATTCTGATTGAGTTTGCAGGCATCGCTCATTTATACATCGCCATGCAGGCACTGGATTTTGAGCCTTCCGTTTTAGCAGCAGTTTTTGGCTATATTATTTCTGTCATCTTCCTCATTGTTTCCCCTTTTTTAAGGGGTCTGGGGGCGATAGAGGTCTCAATGGCTTATATTCTTACCAGATTCGGTTTTTCTGAGGTTCAGGCCATTGCAGTTACTTTTCTGTATCGTTTCCTGGAGTTCTGGCTTCCATTGCTGGCTGGTGCGCTGAGTTTTCTGCTGAAGATAAACCGGCTGCTGATGCGTGTTCTCCCGGCCTCATTCCTTTTATTCCTGGGAGTAGTGAATATCGTTTCTGTTCTTACTCCAACTATCACCACCCGGGTGCGTTTCCTGAAAGGAATTTTAGGTCCTGAAGTGATAGAGATTTCTAATTACTTTGTGCTGGCAGCAGGTTTGTTCCTGCTTGTTACGGCAGCCTTTATGCTGAAGGGACTGCGTACGGCGTGGTATTTTGCTGTTGTGCTCAGCTTAATTTCTATTGCGGGAAATATCACTAAAGCCATTGATTATGAAGAAGCTATTGTTGCTATAGTGGTGTTGGTGGTGCTTATCGTTTCGCGTAAGGAATATTATATCAGAACCAACCCGCGATTGAGAAATACAGGAATCCAGACCACGCTGCTCAGTATAGCGGCAGTACTTCTTTATGGGATCATTGGATTTTATTTTCTGGACCGGAAGCATTTTGATACGGATTTCAGCCTTTTCCAGTCCTTCAGGTACACTTTAGAAAGCTATTTTCTCCTTGAGAGCAACGATCTGACCCCACGTGATTCTTTCGCTCAAAACTTTCTCTATTCAATCAATATCAGCGGGTTCCTGTCTTTTGCGTTTCTGCTGTATACCCTCATCCGGCCTTATGTGCTGAAAAGTACATCTTCGGCAGACGAGTTTAAACGGGCTAAAGAGCTACTGGATAAATACGGGAATTCATCATCTGATTACTTTAAGACTTATTTTGATAAGCTGATCTATTTTCCTGAGAACCTGGATGCATTTATTTCATACAGGATAAGCGGCAATTTCGCTGTTGTTCTGGATGATCCTATAGCTGCGAATGCACAACAGATGAGTGCTTGTATTGCGGACTTTGATCGCTATTGTTACAACAATGGATTAAAGAGTATTTATTACAGAGTGCCTGAGACAAGCCTGAATATTTACAGGAACCTTGGTAAAAAAGCTTTGTTCCTCGGACAGGAGGGAGTGGTGGATCTTGGTAATTTCTCACTGCAGGGAGGAAATAAGAAATCAATGCGGAATGCTCTCAAAAAGGTGAGCGACAGGGGGTATCAGGCCGTTGTTTATCATCCCCCCCTTAAAGACGGATTACTGCAAAGGCTTAAGGCCGTATCTGATGAGTGGCTGGAGGAAACGGGGAGGAAAGAAATTATCTTTTCTCAGGGAATGTTTATTGAGGAAGAATTAAAGGAGCAGGTAGTGATTACGGTGGAGAGCCCTGAAGAAAAGATTGTCGCCTTTCTCAATGTGATCCCAGACTATGTAAAAGGAGAGGGTACTTATGATCTGATCAGGAAAACAGCAGATGCTCCTAACGGGGTAATGGATTTCATTCTGATCGAGTTGTTCAACTACCTGAAGAATGAGGGCTATGAAGCAGTAAACCTTGGTTTTGCGCCTTTAGCAGGACTCGATACTGCCCGTACCTTTCCGGAAAAGTCAATGAAATTTGCTTACGAGAAAATCCGTTCTTTTTCTCATTATAAGGGGCTGAGGGAATATAAAGAGAAGTTTGAGCCGGTATGGTGTAATAAGTATTTGATTTACAACCAGGATTACGATCTGTTTCAAATGCCGGCGCTTTTAAGTAAGGTGATTAAACCATGATGAGGATTGTTGTAGTAATAATATTTTTAAGCCTTTTTACCGGGTTTGCGAGGGCTGATAACGAACAGCTGCCAGTGAAATTAATTCCGGCTAAGGCATCCCAGGCTCCTCTTGTTTTTCTAATTTCCGGTGATGGCGGCTGGAACAATTTCATTCAGTCTGTTTCAGAATGCCTGGCCCGCAAGGGCATGCCCGTTGCCGGGCTGGATTCTAAAAGTTATTTCTGGAAAGGCCGATCTCCCGGCCAGGCTGCTGTTGATATTCATAAAGCCATCATTTCGTCGCTGAAAGCAACGGGGAGGAAATCATACATTCTTGTTGGGTATTCTTTTGGTGCATGTATCGCCCCCTTTATAGCCAGCAGGACACCGGAGAATCTGCGGCAACAGATGGCGGGTGTGTACTCTATTTCACCTGATGAATGGGGCGATTTTGAAATTCATATCTCTGACATGCTAAGTTTGGGAACCGCAAAGGGTTCCTATGACGTGGTGGCTGAGATGAGAAAAATTAAAGAAAAGCAGCCCGTTTGTATTTTTGGAAATGCAGAAAAAAGCTCCGTTGTGAAGCGGTTCTCCGAGGCAGGCATTAAGACCGTTACGTTAAGCGGCAATCACCATTACAACAATAATTATTGTGCACTTGCAGAGACTATCGCCCGAAGCGAGGGCATAAAATAACTAACTAGAGTTGCTTTTTGATGGTTTCAATGCTCTTGGCGAGACGGTACAGGTTCGTTCTTGTTCCAAGGTTGACTGCGAGTGTATGCATGTTGCTCCGTTCAATCTGTTTTGTATGCAGCATATAACTGATCTCGGCAAAAAGTTTAAACGTACGTTTTCCGTAGTCTACGCCGGTATTTAACCGCAGGGTCCCTGTGAAAGAGCTTTTATTCCTGAAGTTTATTTCCGAAGCTTCCGTACTCATATTTCCTCTGGGCTCATTGATGATCCCCCCGCCTATGCCCGCAGAGCTGAATATTCTGAACTTTTTCACCTGTGTGATAAGTCCGCCGGAGAACGTAGCAATATAAAGCTTGGCACTGGCATTTTTCATTTTGTAATCGTAATCCGGATCATCATACTTCTGGTCATACTTGAAGTTCACATAATCAAGCGTCGGATAAATGAAATACCTGGGATTTTTGCAAAGAATCTGAAGCCCGATTTCTGAAGAGAAACGGGGCCGGAGCACGGATGACACTTCACCTATCGGGAAAGCCATGCCTATCCCTTTAATACTGAAAACTCTTCCTTTTTCAAGAATTTCCTGACTTTTATCAAGCAGGGTATCGATTTTTTGAGCGTTTGCTCTATTCAGACCAGTAGTCAGAGCCAGCAGAAATAGCGGGATACAAATTTTGTTCATTCTTATCTAAGCAGAGCAAAAGAATAGCGATTGCTCCTGCTATAAACAAGACTGCCACTTATTAGTTTGCCTTCGACTGTAATACCGGTTCTTCTATGCGTTCAACACGTCCATCCAGCAGATGCACAATTCTGGAAGCGTAAGCTGCATTTTTTTCAGAATGAGTAACCTGAATAATTGTTACCCCGTCTTCCTCGTTGAGGCGTTTGAACAGCTCCATGATCTCCTCGCCCTGTTTTGAATTCAGATTGCCGGTTGGCTCGTCGGCCAGAATAAGTTTTGGTTTCGCTGCAATGGCGCGGGCAATTCCGACCAGTTGCTGCTGGCCTCCGGATAGCTGAGAGGGGAAAAGATCTTTTTTTCCCACGATCCCGAACCGGTCGAGAGTATCGGCTACTATTGCTTTGCGCTCGTTTCCTTTAACGTTTTGGTAGATCAGGGGAGTTTCTATATTCTCATATACAGTAAGTTCATCGATCAGGTGATAAGCCTGGAATACGAAGCCGATGTGCTGCTTATAGAGTTGAGTCCGGTGCTTTTCTTTTAACCCGAAAACCGATTGCCCTAAAAAGTCGTATTCGCCTTCTGAGGGCTCATCCAGCATACCAAGAATATGTAAAAGAGTTGATTTTCCCGATCCGGAAGGACCCATAATGGAAATGAAGTCCCCTTCGGCAGCCTCGAAATTGATATCTTTCAGAATAAAGCTCCTGGTGCCGCCAACATTATACCATTTATAAATGTGTTTTAAGCTGATCATACTGTTCTCTGCAATAAATATAAGAATAGTGAATTTAATTCATTGCAGATGGTGCATATAACAGACCAAAAATATAAGCGCTTGTTTGCGTGTGGGTTAGTAAAGATTCTGGTTTGCTTTGTGCCCGTTTCCGGACATCTCCTGATCATTTAGGGACATGATGGTAAGCCGTGATGCCTGCCGGCTATTTGCTGATGTATACAGTCTTGATATTGACGAATTCTTTGATCCCCCAGGATCCCAGCTCTCTTCCATAGCCTGACTCGTTGATGCCACCAAAAGGCAGTTCCGGCGTTGAACGAACGAAACTATTGACAAATGCGCACCCGGCGTTGAGTTTATTCGCTGCAATGTGCTCTCCCTTTTGAACGTCCCTGGTGAATACCGCAGATCCCAGGCCAAAGCTTGTGTCGTTTGCAATAGAGATGGCATCTTCTTCGTCCCGTGCAATGATCACCGCAGCAACGGGCCCGAATAGCTCTTCGTCGTAGGCGGGCATGCCTTCCCTGACGTTCACCAGCAATGTAGGCGGGTAAAATGCATGGGGCCCGTCTTCGATTTTACCTCCCAGGATACATTCAGCTCCCTGGTCAATGCTCTGTTGTACCTGTTCGTGTAACTGGTCACGAAGATCTCTCCGCGCCATAGGGCCCAGTTGGGTATTCGTAAGTAAGGGGTTCCCCGCTGTATAGGAAGCGAGCTTTTCCCTGAACCTGCTTATAAAATCTTCAGCCACTTTTTCTACCACGATAAACCGTTTCGCGGCGATACAGCTCTGGCCGCTGTTGATGAGCCTGCTTTCTGCGCAAACAGCAGCCGCAAGTTCGGTGTCTGCATCTTCCAGTACTACGTATGGATCACTTCCTCCAAGTTCCAGAACGGTTTTTTTGATCAGGGATCCCGCTTTTGCAGCGACATGTTTCCCGGCTGCAGTACTGCCAGTGAGGGTAACTGCTTTTATCAGGGGATTCTCCATGATGCGTTCTATTTCATCACTTCCCACCAGGAGAGTCTGAAACACATGATCTGGAAATCCTGCTTCTTTTAACACGTCTTCAATGGCCAGCGCGCATCCGGGTACGTTTGATGCATGTTTCAGAACCCCGCAGTTTCCTGCCATAAGGCCTGGTGCCAAAAATCTGAATGTTTGCCAGAAAGGGAAGTTCCAGGGCATAATCGCTAAAATGACTCCCAATGGGTTAAATGTTACGTAGCTTTTTGCTGCATCCGTTTTTATTTCTTCAGGGCTTAAAAAATCCTTCGCATTTTCTGCATAATATTCGCAGACGAGTGCGCATTTCTCAATTTCACTTTCACCTGCTTTTACCGGTTTTCCCATTTCCAGTGCGATCAGCTCAGCCAGATCCCGCTTCCTGTTCCTTAACACTTCTGCTGCTTTTTTCATGTGCCGGGCACGGACTTCAAATGACTCGTCCTTCCAGCTTAGAAAAGATTCGTGTGCACGCAGAATTTTCTGTTCAATCAGCTCTGATGAATGCGGCTCGTAGGTTTTTATGATCTCACCATTGAAAGGATTAACCGATTGTATGCTCATATTACCTGGATGAAGAATCTTTGTCTATCTTATTTTTAATTTTTTCACCGGCCCGGGCTGCCTTATCGGTGATGTTTTCAAGTCCGTCCTTTACCTTTTCATTTGTTTTATCGAGCCACATCCCTATAGAATCGGCACGGGCTTCAGGAGACGTAAGTATGTGGTATACCGTATCTTTTCTAAAAATCACAGTACGGCTTGAATCCGGATAATCCCATATTTCAGTTTCGTTTACCACATTTCTGCTTTTGGGTTCTCCTACTATAGTGAGCACTTCTTCTTTTGACATGCCTGTCTCCACAACAGAGAGGGACTTAGGTGTATTGCCGCAGGATACTGCTGTAAATAGTAAAATGCTTGCAACTGATTGAAATACAGCTTTTAGTTTAAGTCTCATATACAGAATAGTTATGCTGACAGGATAACAGAACGGCAGGAGGAATTGTTTACCGGGAGGGAAGAAGCAGGGGCAGCATCTGCCCCTGTCAGCTTTTTCTTTGACGAATAAGTTCGCCTACTTGCTGAGCGTCGGATTCGGTGTAGCTGCCTTTTACGAACACCCAGCGGCCTTCCTGCTCTTTGAGTACGGCCACAATGCTTCCCGATTCTTTCAGCGTATAACCATTATCTTCAGGTAATACGGTAAAGTCTTTTTGTCCGGCTGAGAGCTTAATGCTTATGTCAAAAGATTCTTCCACAATAAAAAAACTGAATTATAAAACGGTAACTTGCTCAGGGCGATCAACAATGATCGCTGTTGTATCCTGACAGCTTTGTTCGATTACCCCTTTTACAGGACAATACCCGGTTACCCCTCTTTGCATAAGAGATCCGCCTACGGCGATTTCAGCAACGGCAATTATAGGGTGCGAGAAAATGTTGGTTATGCCCTGGAACAGAATAAATGCCCCGGTAGCTACAGAAAGAATTCTTTCTGATTTGCCTACGTTAGCATTTTCGTTTTCCTGGAGCAGGGGGCCTTTGAATGTTTCTTTAAGTTTGTCAATTACCTGGTTGTTCATAGTATTAATGTTTATTCCTCAACAACAGTTCTAAGCGCTTACTGTTTTTCTTTCCTTTATCAGGAAAAGGAAGTCCCTCTTTATTAATTAATTTTCTATTTGCTATTAAGGAAATTTTACATATATTTGATAATTGCTCATCTGGCTGATTATAGACCTCGCCCTTAGCTTCCAAAGTTAAGGGTTTTTCTTTTTTACATGTTTTTCTTTGCTAAGAGTGACTGAAAGCAGCGCTTTAGTTACGGATTCCTCAAGATATTAGTGCTATCTTTTGCCCGAGGGAATCCGGGCGAAACCAGGTGGGATAGCTCAACTTATCGGTTTGGGAGTTTCTTTATCGTATCGCAGGATATGCCAGACCGGAAAATTAAACATTCAGTCTTCCGGCCTGGCTATCGCTGGTATCTATGCTATCAGTATCTGTTGCCGGAGTGTTTAGAACTGATAGATGACAGCATTTATATTCATACCTGCACCGACAGACGCTATTACGACCTTATCTCCGGCCTTTAGCGAGTGTTCTGGCATTTGTCCTTTCATAATCATATCAAGCAATGTAGGGACTGTAGCAACAGAACTATTCCCCAGCCAGGATATACTCATGGGCATGATATCTTTTTCGGGAGCATTCAGGCCATATAATTTAAACAGTCTTTCCAGAATGACCATATCCATTTTTTCGTTTGCCTGATGGATCAACACTTTGCTGATGTCGGTGATATGAAGGCCTGCTTTGTCGAGTGTGTCTTTTATTAATACGGGGACGTTGGTTATCGCAAATTCATACAGCTTGCGGCCATTCATTTTTACAAACAGGTCTTCCTTACTTGAGTAGTCGGCGGAATAGGAGCCTTCCATGGCCAGCAGCATTGCGTGCTGAAGTGCGAATGTACGGGTTTTATGAGCTAAAATGCCGGTTTCTCCCTCGTCTGAAGCTTCAAGGATCGTTGCGCCGCTTCCATCCCCGTAAAGCATCGAATCCCGGTCGTGGGGATCAATAATTCTTGACAATGTCTCCGTTCCTATTGCCAGGCATCTCCGGGCATCTCCTGACCGGATATAATAGTCGGCCTGAATTATAGCCTGTACCCAACCCGGACAGCCAAAAGGAAGATCGTAGGCCACACAGTCGGGGTTTTCTATCTGCAAAAGCTGTTTTATCCGGGATGCCAGTGAAGGGACAATATCTACCCGGTTGCTTCCGTCCCGGATATCTCCGAAATTGTGTGCTACAATGATATAGTCAAGTGTTTCTTTTTCAATTCCGGAGCTCTGGAGAGCATCCAGCGCCGCCAGGTATCCCAGATCGGAAGCTCTCTGTTCCTTTGAAGCATAACGTCTTTCTTCAATGCCT
>JBQGEO010000432.1:0-2009 GCA_052039655.1 Pararcticibacter sp. | reverse complement strand
GTTTATACGAGAAATATTTACTTCTGAAAGAAGCCAGCCGGTCTGATGCGGAACAAGCGCTGGCATCCCTTAAGGAGTTAAGCCGTAATTGGGTCCATAATTTTGTAGAATATGCGTTAGATTATTCTCACGCAGGCCGGTATGAAGATGCAACAGGCTTGTTGCAGGTACTGGTAAACGATGCTGTTTGCCTGTATCCGATGCTTTTTTACTACCTGGGATGGTTTTCTTCCCTGACAGGGTTGAATGAGGAGGCAGAGACGTATTTTAAGCAGGCGTCCTCACTCGATGCAGATTATTGTTTTCCAAACAGGATAGAAGATGTGCCTGTATTGCAAATGGCAATGGAGAAAAATCCTGCTGATCCCAGGGCGCCTTACTACCTCGGCAATTTCTGGTATGACAAAAGGCAATATGCCGAAGCAATATCTTGCTGGGAAAGGTCTGTCGCAGTTGATTCAAGTTTCCCTACTGTTCACAGGAATCTTTCACTGGCCTCTTTTAACAAACTCAATCAGCCTGAAAAGGCGCTCAATTACCTCGTGAAGGCTTTTACTCTCGACACCAGTGATGCACGGGTACTCATGGAACTTGACCAGCTTTACAAGAGACTCAATACGCCGCATGTTCAAAGGCTTGAGTTGCTTGAAAAGTACCCGGATCTGGTCGAATCGAGAGATGACTTATATCTTGAAAGGGTAACGCTCTGCAACCAGCTGGGAGATTACCAGAAAGCACGCACATTAATAGCTGCCAGACAATTTCATCCATGGGAAGGTGGAGAAGGAAAGGTGGTTGGTCAGTATCTCATCTGTCATATTGAACTCGCGAAGAAAGCTATTGTCCTGGGCGACCTTCAGGAAGCTTTGAGCTTATTGGAGCAGGCAGAAGAATACCCCGTAAACCTGGGAGAAGGCAAGTTGCCCGGTACCAGCGAGAATGATATCCACTTCCTCAAAGGCCTGCTATTTGAGATGAAAGGAGACGAAGAAACTGCGAAACGCTATTTCGGGCTGGCAACCGATGGTATAAGTGAACCCGTTCAGGCTATATTTTACAATGATCCGCAGCCGGATAAGATATTCTATCAGGGACTCGCATGGCTGAAGCTCGGCAGTCAGCAGAAGTCGGAGGAATTGTTTAACCGCTTAATTGATTTCGGGCAGACACATATGAATGACGATGTCACGATCGACTACTTCGCGGTGTCGCTTCCCGATCTTCTGGTTTTCGATGTAGACCTGGCTTTAAGAAATAAAATCCATTGTCTGTATCTTATTGCTTTAGGTAGTTTGGGGCTTGGCAGGGAGAATAATAAGCAACTGGAAAACCTGTTTAACAAGGTTTTAAATCTGGATTGCAATCATCAGGGCGCGCTAATTCATAAAAATATGATCAGTTTTTTTGCTGAAAAGCTTGGACTATCTTCTTCCGATGCAGAAATAAAATCCATCAAATCCAATTGATTGTCCATTTTTAAAGAGCGACAGTCAAATACATTTGTAATAACAAAGCTAACCAATTAATAAACTTGAAATATGAGATGTATTCCTCTAAAAATCAAGAAGCTTAACGCTTGTTTTAGGCTGAGTCCTTTATTCTGCCTGATCCTGGCCTCTTTCTGTTCCTTCGGCCAGGGAAATCTCAAACCGGTTACAGGAAAAGTAACCGATGAAAAAAAAGAACCTTTTGCCGGGGCTACCGTCAGGCTGAAGGGAAAGCCGGGTTCGGAGACCCTCACAGATGGCAAAGGCTTTTTTTCTATAAGCGCATCCTCTGGCGATACGATTTTAATTTCGGCAGTAGGATATTTAAGAGTCGAACTGCCGGTGGGCTCGCGGGGAAATTTCACTGCTTCACTCATGCCTTCAGCAAATAATCTGAGTGATGTAGTCATCGTAGGATATGGCGCAGTCAGGCGTGCCGATCTTACCGGCGCTGTAACCCAGGTAAGTGCAAAGGATTTAACGAAGCTGCCGGTTGCTAATGTCGACCAGGCACTGCAGGGC
>JBQGEO010000431.1:0-4284 GCA_052039655.1 Pararcticibacter sp. | reverse complement strand
GGTCTTATTTTCTGCAACCTCGAAAAATGCCTGTCCCTTCAGATATACAAGCCTTTCTGACTGGTTGAAGTTTTTGGAAAGGATCAGGGAGCTTCTGTCATTCAGGGTGACAATGGATCCGTCGGGAAGCACAATCTTTTTCTTGATAACGGCATTCTCTTTTGGTCTTTCCTGCTTGTTTTTATTAGCAGAAAACCTGATCTCTTTTGCTGCCTGGTAACGGAACCAGAATACCGCAAGCAGCAGCAGGCATGCCGCCGCTGCCGCAATGCGGACAGGTAACCTGAATATCTTCCCACCCGAAGGCCGTTTAGCTGTATGGTGATTAAACAGCGACTTAAAGTTTGTTAACTCGGCTGCGTATTGCTGCCGGTCACGGTAGTCCTGCTGTAATAAATGAAACAGACGTAGCGCTTCTTCTGTAGTGTCTTTTTTATCAGGATTGTCAGCAATCCATTTTTTCCAGAAATCGATATCTTCTTTACGGCCTGCTGTGCAGTAATTAAGGAAAGATTGATCGGTTAAGAAGTCTTCTGTCGTATAATTCCTGTAATTCATGGATGACTTTTTCTATAAGAGAGAGCCGCCCTCCATTTTTACCGGTTTTTTTCTTTTTTTTTATTATTACCGGATCCCCAGAATAATCATCAGCAGAATTTCGGTTTTCAGAGCTTTAATTGCTTCATAAATCTGGTTATAAACCGTTCTTGTGCTTAAAGAAGTACGGGCAGATATCTCTTCGTAGCTCAGGTTTTCATAATATTTCATCATGATGAGCTGTTTCTGCCGTTTAGGAAGCTTGTCAAGAGCTTTTTTTACTTTAAGTTGCATCTCCAGCTCCACCTGCGACTGGATAATAGCATCCTCTTTTGATTGTTCAGCATCCATGTGCTCGTCAGTGCATCCTATGCTGATTCTGCCCTGCTGTTTTAATTCAGCAAACAGCATTCTTCTGAATGAGATGATGATATAAGGCCTGAGATTAAAAGGTTGATTCAGATGTTCCCGTCTATCCCACAAGTAAAGGAAAAACTGATTAATTGTGTCCTTTACCAATCCTTCATCTTTGCAAATAGTGAGGCCGTTTTTAATAAGATCAGGATACAGAAGTTCATACATGGTAAATAGTGCCTTTGAATTACCGTTCGAGAAGCTTATCCATAAACTTTTTTCGTTATCGGTCATTACTTTGACATATCCGCTTTAGTGTAACAGGTTTGAGATACAAGACCTAAGATAGGTAAATTTCTGTAAGTTAAATTAATACTATGCTTAAACGATTTTAATATGGAATATACAGGCATTCCGCCCAATACTTTTATTTTAGCGGGATATGAAAGCCTATTTTATAAGCGGACTGGGATGCGACAGAAGGGCCTTTCAGAGGATCAGGATGCCGGAGGGTTTTGATGTTGTTCATCTTGAATGGATCCCTCCGGAACCACAGGAGAGCCTGCATGATTACTCCGTCAGGCTCGCCCGCCCGATAGATGCTTCCCTGCCCTTCATCCTTGTTGGGCTTTCGTTCGGGGGAATGGCGGCGATAGAAATAAGCAAGGTTAAGCAGCCGGAGAAATTGTTTTTAATATCGTCTGTCACTTCGTGGAAGGATCTGCCGTTTTTATACAGGGCTTGCGGGAGGCTTTTCCTTGACAGGATCATACCGGCATCGTGGTTGAAGAAACCTAATGTTTTTATCAACAGGTTCTTTGGTCCGCTGGATAAACAAACAAAGCCTCTTTTTAATCAAATCCTTGAGGATACGGACCCGGTTTTTCTTAAATGGGCACTCGGCAGGATCTCACGCTGGAGAAATGAGCAGGTGCCTTCATGCCTTGTCAGGATACACAGCAGGAATGACCGGGTATTCCCCGGGCAAAAATTCCGGAATGGATATATGCTCAGCCGCGGCGGCCACTTTTGTGTTTATACAAATGGCCCGGAAATAAACCGGATCCTCGCAAAAGAACTTCAAACGGCTCATTCTTCTGACGCTCCTCCGGGTCTGTTATGATGATAACCGCCGGGCGAATAATATGATCTCCTCTCATAGGAAGGTGATAGAGCTTGCTGATAATGAGCAGCCGGTGATTTTGTGAAGCATCCGGTCTTGCGGAAACCAGTTAGAATGGAAGTTTTACATTTCCTGTAACAAATATTTTTCAATTAGTATGGTAGATTCAGGATATTGTGTTTTATTTGCTCTGGTAAATAATTAAGAATAAATTGGGGATTGGCCATTAATCATGGTTAATAAGAAACGGGTTGCCTGGTTGAGGCAGCCCTTTTCTTTAAAATGTTAAAACATAATTCTTATTTTTGAGCTATCAATAAAATGCATCTGATGAAATCTGTTTTAAAGAAGGTTTTTTACACTCTTTTGTTCCTGGGGTTTAGTGTCTGCAATTCGTTTGCTGTGAATGTAGCGGATAGTGATATCAGTAATACTGCCGGCTCTAACTCGGGCCATATCAATATAAGTCCGTTTATCCTCGTAGTTTTATTCCTGCTCCTGGCAGCTACTGCTCCTCTTTACACAAAGAACAGGAAAGATATATAGCATATAGCATTCGGGACTCATCAATAGTTCTTGCCGGATTAAGATAATACCCGGCTTTAGCAGAAGCTAAGGTCAGGGCTTTCTTTTTTTGCATAAAAACAAGAAAGGATGACCATGTGGGCCATCCTCTACCTAACCTTATCAAAATAAACTAAACTCTTTATTTCTTTACAGCTTTTTTAACTTTAGTAGTTTTTACGGCTTTTTTCTTTACAGTATCAGTCTTGGCCACCGCAGTTGTTTTTGCTGCTTTTGGCTGAACAGGAGCTGCTGAAACTGCACCGTAAGTGAAAGCTACTAATGCTAATGCTAAAATTGTCTTTTTCATGATCGTTTCGTTTTTGTTATTTCAAAGGTGCAATACCAATATGAAGATTTCGTGAAGATGAACATGCTTCATAATAAAAAATCATCTTTATATTAGTATTGCCGGTCCGGAGAGGAAAGCGTTCGGGAATGAAGAAATTAACAGCTGTTTTATTGAGTGTATTTTCCTTCCTGATAGCTCATGGTCAGCAAAAGCCTCAGTATACACAATATGTGCTCAACGGTTTCCTTCTCAACCCTGCTCTCGCGGGGATAGAGAACTATACCGATCTGAAGATTGGTTACAGAAATCAATGGCAGGGTATTGAAGGTGCCCCCGTTACAAGTTTTGCGTCAGTCAATACACCCCTTGGTAATAAGTTCCTGTACGGAAGTGCAACTGCGCTTGGCGGACAGGAAGATAACCCCATGAACAGGAGCTATAAGCAGAACTATATGGCTGCCGAGCCTCATCATGGTATTGGTTTGCAGCTGGCCAATGATAAGACCGGCCCGTTTTCACGCACGGATATGTCCCTGAGTTATGCTTATCACCTGGGGCTCACTGAAAAACTGAACGTTTCGCTTGGCATTTCAGCGGGGCTTTCCCAGATCCGGATCGATGGTGCAAAGCTCAACGCCGAGAATCCAGCAGACGCATCCCTGCCCTATAACAGCAGAAGCCAGGTATCGCCGGATGCCGGAGCAGGGCTGTGGCTCTACGGACCATCTTTTTTTGCAGGAGTTTCAGCCCAGCAGCTTCTCCCGCAGAAGTTAAGCTTTGCCCGGAATGCCTCCGCAGAAAATGGGAAACTGGAACCGCACTTTTTTGTAACAGGTGGTTATAAGTTCTTTCTTAGTGAAGAAATTGCCCTGATGCCTTCTGTTATGGCCAAATATGTCCGTCCGGCGCCGCTTTCTGTTGATTTGAATTGCAAGCTCGCATTTACGGAGAAGTTCTGGGTAGGGGGGAGCTACAGGAAAGGGGATTCATATTCTGCCATGACAGGATTTAATATCGGACACCTGGTTAATATCAGCTATTCTTATGACTTCACCTCGTCTGAATTAAATACGATCACTAACGGGACCCATGAAATAGTGCTCGGCCTGCTCCTCAATAACCGTTACAGGCTCAACTGTGCGAGACGCCACTTTTAATATCGTCGTTTACCGTATAATTTCCGCCGTTCGCCGTATACCTGTGCTCCTTTGCCTAAATCTCATTGCCGGCACGCTCCCTTCGCTATACTTTTGAAGAAAAGACAAGGTTATGAACAACGCAAATTTCAATAAAACGAACCCTTTCAGCAGGAAAGCTGCTGGTTTGATATTCCTCCTTTCAGGTCTTGTCCTGTTATCACGGACGTTGGGACTGGATACCGGCATCCCGGACTGGATAGTAAGCTGGCCTGTGC
>JBQGEO010000430.1:0-2563 GCA_052039655.1 Pararcticibacter sp. | reverse complement strand
GCTTAAAAATCAGGCTTATTTTGAATGTTTGAAAAAGAAAAGTTGCCGGTTAGAAACAGGTGAGTTGTAAATAAAGAGAATTGGATCGTTTACCAGGTATTGCTATTTATCCTTCCGGTAAGAAAAGTGATTGGGAATAGTCAAAATCGTATCGCCTGCTTGCTCATCCGTAATAATGCTTAACGATAAGGTATCTCTGCTACCCTCTGCTGTGATAAGTATGACGGGGTGGCTTGAAGAAGAGGCGGAGCCTTCTTCTTTTTCACGAGCAGACATTATTTGCCAGTTTGTTTTTTGAGCATCCAAAGAATCGTTCCGGTATATGCTGGCGGAATGATTAGCATTTAAATCGAGACGGGTAATTTTGTATGGTTTCCTGATGCCAGAATTACTGTCGTTTATTTTCGCAGCAGACGTGTCCATTAACACCCATCGTCCGGAAAGACGCAGGGCCGAGGAGTCTGGTAGCCGCAGCCTGATCTTCTTTTTATTGCCGCAGCCGGAAAATAGGAGGCCTGGTATTAAAATATACAGAGAGAGCTTTTTTATTAAGACCGCGATATTTTTCATACAGATAATATTTATGAGTTTCTGTAATCCAACCGAACTCCGCCCATCCCGCCGTATATAACATGACGAAGGAATACAAAAGAAAATTACAATCAGAAAAATTATTTCATATACTAAAGGTAAGGGATGATAAAATTAAGTTTGTCAGCAGAAAGTAGCATTAAAAGGACTTCATTTTTTTGAGCAGGGTTTCAACCACTTTTGGGTAATGCAAATGTTCCAGCTGCCGCCCCTTAAATTTGATCATCTCAACATCATCATCTTTCTCTATTTTAAACCGAGCCTGATAAATGATCTCACCTTCATCAAAATGCTCGTTGACGAAATGGATTGTGATTCCTGATTCGGCCTCACCGTTAGCAAGAATAGCATTGTGCACACGATCTCCATACATCCCTTTTCCCCCGTATTTAGGCAGGAGAGCTGGATGTATATTAATGATCTTATTGGGAAATGCCTTCAATAAATTGTCCGGGATCAGCCATAAGAAGCCTGCAAGGACAATAATATCTATCTCCATCTTCTTTAAAAGAGCTACGATATTATCCGTCTGGTAAAAATCGAAACGATCAAAGATATGAGAGGGGACTTCAAAGTTATCGGCTCTTTGGATAACATAGGCATTCGGATTATTTGAAAGAATAATAGCAACTTCGGCATCCGGGTGTTTCTTGAAGTGCTCCATTATTTTTTGTGCGTTGGAACCTGATCCTGATGCGAAAATGGCAATACGTTTTTTTAGCATAGCAATGTGTAACAATCAAAGATAAAAAAATGCCTAACAAAATAGCATTCTTCCCGGATATCGGTTTCGTGAATCTCCCAAAGCACTTATTTAATGAAGCTGGCTTGACGGTATGAAGGTTTTAATCGGATGCAGATTCATCGAAACAAATGATTGCTGAGGCGGTTGTTTTCATACATCTATAATAAAAAACGTTATGGCAAAATTGAATAATCGCAACATTGCTATTCTTACAGAGAATGGTTTTGAAGAAGTTGAGCTGACAAGCCCTAAAGAGGCATTGCTGGAAGCAGGAGCTAATGTGCACATTATTTCGCCGCAAAAGGAAAAGGTGAGGGCGATGAAGGATCATGAATGGTCGATTGAAATTCCTGTTGACAAACACATTTCTGAGGTGAATGCAGATGATTATGACGGTCTGGTTCTGCCGGGAGGAGTATTTAATCCTGATCAGCTTCGAATGAACGATCAGGCTATAAGTTTCATCAAAGCCTTTTTTGAAGCTGGTAAACCTGTAGCGGCTATTTGTCACGGACCACAATCATTGATTACGGCGGCCGTTGTTCAGGGACGGGATATGACTTCTTATCCTTCTATTAAAGCAGATCTGATATATGCGGGCGCCAATTGGATGGATAAAGAAGTGGTGGTAGACCAGGGACTGGTAACGAGCAGGACTCCTGATGATCTTCCGGCATTTAACCGCAAAATGTGCGAAGAATTCGCTGAAGGTGTTCACGACCGGCAACACGCTTAATCTGTTTGATATTAAGACGCTCTGGAGCAGAAGCTGCAGAGCGTTAATGTATGAGAAGATAGTGAATCTGTCTTACTCTCCTAAGATGTAGGTTTTTTTATAGCAGTTATAGCACCTGTAGCGCCTTACCGGGAGCCAAAATAGAAGGGTTTTAACCAGTGTGCCGCGTGGAACCCTTTCATCGAGATGGCCTTTTTTGCACTTTGGACAGATCCGCGCATCCTTTTTTTTTGCCTGCCAGACTGAACTGTCAGAAGCATGATTCATATTGTCCCCTGTTAATACCATTTCCGTAAACTTTATCTGTTGCTAATCTCAATTTCAACTTCGCCTGTAATGTTACAGACTGTGCTGCCGAACCGTTCCCAGGCATGTTGAGCGAGGTAGATGTTTCTTTATGAGCTTAAAATTAGTACAGAAATGCGTTTTTTGAAAGAATTATGGGATGAACGGCGTTTTAATGTATCTGAACGGATACGCTGGTATGTTTT
>JBQGEO010000429.1:0-4419 GCA_052039655.1 Pararcticibacter sp. | reverse complement strand
CCAGGTTGATCCGTGCCGTTTTCTGATCCAGAGTGTTGGTTCTCAGTATACCATTCTGATCAGAATACCCGAGAGAAATGAAATAACTGGTAGCATCTGTAGCTCCTGAAAAACCGATATTGTGTCCCTGTGAGACACCTGTGTGATAAGCAACGTCGTACCAGTCGGTATTGACCACTGTGCCATCAGACAGGGTCTGCAATGCAAATCCGGGTTCACGGCCTGAATTCACCATCGCTTCATTCTTTATCGTGACATAATCATACGCATTCAGCAGCTTAGGTAAATTATAAGGCGTACTGAAGTTTACCCATCCATCGTAATCCACCTTTACTTTCCCCTTTCTTCCTTTTTTTGTAGTAATAACCACTACACCATTAGCCGCTCTGGATCCATAGATAGCGGTGGCAGAAGCGTCTTTTAAAATATCAAGCGATTCAATGTCAGATGGATTCACATTAGAAAGAGGATTGTTTCCCACATTGCCGCCGAGCTGGCCGGTAAAGGAAGGAACGCCGTCAATAATAACCAGGGGATAGATACCCGACGATATCGAGTTTATGCCTCTTATCCTGAATACGGGGGTTGCATTGAGCACTCCGCCGGGCTGCACGATATTGACACCTGAGGCCTGCCCGCCGAGCAGCTGATCAAAGCTTTGGGCTGGCCGGTTTTCAATCTGAGAGGCATTAACGCGGGCGGCTGAACCCGTAAAATCCTTGCGGCTTTGTACATTATAACCGGTAACAACTACTTCGTTCAGCTGTTTACGATCGGTCTCCAGCGTTACCTTAAGTTCGCGCTCCCTGGTTACAGGCAGCTCAAGCGTATTATAGCCAATGAACTTGAACACCAGTATATTTCTGCCCGGAGGCACCGTGATGGAAAACTTTCCGGCATTGTCTGTTACTGTACCGGAGGAAGCTCCTTTTATGAGGACGCTCACTCCCGGCAGCGGAAATCCATCGTCTTTTCCTGTCACCACACCGTGAACTGAATAATTCTGAGCCATCAAACCACTGACAGTCAGCAAAAGAAGAACAAAGAGAAGGCTCTTTTTTACAACAACAGGAATCTTGCCGGCCGTTGCGTAACTAAGCAACCCGGTTCCTGGGATATTTACCATAATTTAAACTTTAAGCGTTAATATTTCACTACGAGATCATGCTGGTCTGAACGGTCATGACAAATGCCGGAACATTACATGCTTTTTAGGCATCGTCTGAACGGGAAATCAACAGCAAAGCTTATGGCGGGGGAAGATGGCAATCTGTAATAAGTTATTTTTCATAACTTTGATCGTTTATTAAGAAGTTCATTTTTAATAAATGGATAATCAGTCTGAGTGGAATTATGTCTGATTATCGCAACACTGTCCGGCAGGAAACTGCCGGATTTTTCTAATGCTCCCGGTCTTTTCTATTGCAATCACCCATATCTTCTTATAAAATACAGGTAATACTCAATCATACCGGACGCTGGTATTTGCGTTTAACAACAGTTTGGACTATAACGATGGGCGTCACAGAAAAAATGAGAATCAGCAATTTGAGTAATTGAATTTTTCATACTTGTCTTTTATTTGGCAATAATAAAATCATACGGCCTGCCCGTACTTGTGCAACAAATATAATGATTATCAGAAATAGTCTATAGATTTTGTAGATTATTTATAAAAAACGAAGGAAGAATATATTGAGTCTTGATTCTCAATGAAAAACGCAAAAAATCACCTTGTTTAAAGCGCTTTGAATGGGAATAAACAGGACTATCTTATCTTCTCTGAGGAGATCTTTCCCGCTGAATCAGATCCCTTTTTCCGCATCTTCTTTGAAAACGTCCTTTAAGGCCGTTTTCGCCGCGTGATAACCGCACATTCCGTGTACCCCTCCTCCCGGAGGAGTTGAAGAAGAACAGATGTAGAGCCCTTTAGCAGAAGTGCGGTAGGGAGAGGATCTCAGTGCCGGACGCGTAAAGATCTGCCTGATATCCTGAAGTCCGCCGTTGATATCACCGCCAATATAGTTGGGGTTATATTGTTCCATCTCAACCGCATTCATGGTATGGCGGGCGAGTATGCGTTCACGGAAGCCGGGGGCAAAACGCTCTACCTGTTTCTCGATCGCTTTAGTCATATTTCCCTTATAAGCAAAGGGGACATGACAATAGGCCCAGGCGGTATGTTTGCCCCCGGGTGCCCTGGAACTGTCAAGCAGGCTCTGTTGTGCCAGCAGCACAAAGGGTCGTTCGCTGAGCTGCCCTTTAAAAGCCGCTTTTTCACTCGCAGCAATCTCCTCAATGGTATTGCCAAGATGAACGGTAGCCGCTTCCCGGCAGTGGGGAGCAGTAAACGGAACCGGCCCATCCAGAGCCCAGTCGATCTTAAACACTCCCATCCCATAGCGGTATCGTTCCAGTTGCCAGCGATAGATCCGGGAAAAGCGGTGGCCGGCAATCTGTAACAGCTGTGCGGGGCCCACATCAAACAGAACAGCTCTGGCCGACGGAAGCTGGCTGAGTTTGGTAACAAAAAAATCCGTTTCTATTTTCCCTCCCAATGCGAGGAAGTAAGAGGCGAGCGCCTTCGCGATAGATGCAGAGCCTCCTTTTGGCACAGGCCAGCCTGCCAGATGCCCGTTTATCATCAGTACGAGGGCTATAGCGGAGGTGGCAAGATTAGAAAGCGGCTGTATAGAATGCGCAGCCATCCCGGCCAGGAGTCCCCGGGCTTCCATGGTACGGAAGCGGCCGGCAAGCTGTAAAGCTGAGGGCAGAGCTTTCAGTCCAAACCGGGCAAAAGCAGCAGGATGAGAAGGGATACGCAAAGGCCCCAGCAGATCACTGCTGATGAGAGGCCAGTCCCGGACCAGAGGCTCCATCAGGCGCCTGTAAGTATCTTCATCATCACCAAGCCGGCGGGCCGTGTGTTCTATCGAAGGCAGGAGAATTGCGGCATTACCATTATCAAACGGATGCGCAGCGGATATGCCGGGCGTAATATATTCAAGCCCGTATTGTTCGAGTGGCAGCCTGGTAAAAAAAGGAGAAGCGATAGCAAGGGGATGTACAGCCGAACAGATATCATGAACAAAGCCCGGTAAGGTCAGTTCGGATGAACGCATGCCTCCACCGATTTCACGTTTGCCCTCAAGGAGAAGCACAGACAGCCCCCGGCGCTGAAGCGTGATAGCCGCAGCAAGTCCGTTCGGGCCCGACCCGACCACTACTGCATCATAATCCGTTTTTACTGTTTCAGTCATTCCTGATCAAGCTGGCACTATCCGGAGACAGGTAGTTTTTGCGTAGTACGTACCGGATGTATCCAGGATAAATATACGAATCCCCTCCTGTGTTTGATCTGCCAGGCGTTTTTCTTATGACAAAGAGGAGTCGCTGCTGTTAAATTTCTTTACATATTCGGAAGGAGCCAATCCAAATTCATCTTTAAAGCACTGCCGGAAATAGGTAATGCTATTGATTCCCACCATATAGGAGATCTCAGAAATGGTATACCTGCCGGTCAGCAATAGCTTTTCGGCATGACGGATCCTTACCTTCCGGATAAACTCGTTGACCGATATTCCTGCCAGCGCCTTCACTTTACGATATAAGGTAGAATGGCTCATCATCATTTTATCGGCGATAAACACCACATCAATCTTGTCAGAATCAATATTTTCTTCAATAACGCTGGTTATTTTCCCGATAAATTCATTGTCTATTTTGTTCAGCGAGCCAGCAATGGCTGCATGTTTACTATCCGCACTTTTGCTGATCAGTTCAGCTAGCTTTTTCCGGGCGTCAAGCAAATTACCGATACGGCTTTTCAGCAATTCTGCACTGAATGGTTTGGTGAGATAAGAGTCGACGCCAATATTATAACTTTCTTTCCGATCCAGCACAGCGTCCCTGACCGTCAGGAAAATGATCGGGATGTGACTGGTCCTGATATCATCTTTGAGTGTTTTACCAAGTTCGAACCCGTCCGCTTCAGGCATCATGATATCACTTACTATTATATCGGGAATGTACGTAAAGGCCTTTTCAATGCCCTCCTTTCCATTCGCTGCAGTATACACCAGGTACTGCTCTGACAGGGACTGGAAGATGTAATCCCTGATATCATGGTTATCTTCCACTACCAGCACCACCTGCTTTCCTCCGGGCTGCTTTCCCTCTTCATGTATCAAAACATTTTCAGGCAGCACTGCATCCTGGTGTATCGCATCAGGATATCCGTTGTTTGTGCCGATACGGAACCGGAAAGAGGACCCTTCCCCCAGCGTACTTTCTACGAAGATCTTTCCTTCATGGAGGGATGCGAGATTCTGAGCAAGAGCCAGGCCAATACCTGTACCTGATACATGCCTGTCCCTTCCGACCTGGTAATACCGTTCAAAGATCTTTGAAATGGCATCA
>JBQGEO010000428.1:0-2334 GCA_052039655.1 Pararcticibacter sp. | reverse complement strand
AACAGTTTCCGGCAATAGATCGCTCTAATTTTTCGGGAGTCACAGCCATTAAATAGTAAGCCTTTTTGTGTATAGTTCCCGAAGCTGGCTGTAACCCCAGGAACTTTTTTTATTTTATGTTGTATTCCGATAAGTTTTTCCGGAGAAAAGATAAGGCATTGCTCATATGATATTCTACAGCTTTCTCTGAAATCATCAAAGCAGATGCAATCTCCTTATTGCTCATCCCTTTTTCTCTGCTTAGCTTGAAAACTTTTCTGCATTGAGAGGATAGCTGCTCAATTAACTGCTTTACGTTACGGTTAAGAAGGCTGTGCATCACATCCTGCTCGGTAACATTCCTGGAATCACTGAAATCCTTCATAGCATATTCCATATGCTGTTCCTGACTGATCTTGTTCCGTATAGTCTGAAGGATTTTGAGTTTTGCTGCTTTTATAAGATACGCCTCAGGCGTTGTTCTGATTTCTAAGGTTTCCCTTCTTTCCCAGATCGACCGGAATACATCATGTACCACTTCTTTGGCATCTTCCGGATTTTTAAGATAGAAGTAACACATTCTATAAATCTTTCCGGATAATGTTTTGTAAGCATGTTCAAAGGTAACTTCGTTGATCTGAAAGACCGTGGTATCTATTTCCTGATCAAAATTGCCCTTTTCTAACATAAGGACAAAGATATTTATATTTAGAATTATTCCAAATAAGTTCGTAAACACGATGAGATAGCGACGATACTATAGATTTGACCCTGGTGCCGTTATCCAAATACCACTGGAATTTTCAGCATCACCACAGTGCCGGCGCCGCTTGCATCCCTGGTTGCGTTTACGCTTGCTTTCCGTCCCAGCAACTGTATCCGTTCACGACTGATGATTCCCGACAGCGAGCGATGAGAAGGCCTGCTATCCTCCGTTTGTGTTTTGCCGCTATCGACTATGCTCACAATCAGGATATCCTCTTCGATTTGTAAACGAATATCAATATTTCCGTCACCCGTATGAAGGTCGATACCGTGCAAAATAGCGTTCTCTACATAGGGTTGTATCAGCATAGGCGGTAACATAATAGCACTCAGATCCTGCTCCTGTGGTTGAACAATATGATAGGTAAAAGCATCTTCACAACGCATCTGCTGCAGGCTCAGGTAATTTTCCAGAGTGTCGATCTCTTCACTCAGCGGAACCAGGTCTTCCCGGCTAAGTTCAAGGCTGCTCCGCAACAGTCGGCTGAAACGGTTCAGATATTTGATAGCGTCTTCCTTCTTATCCAGCCGGACAAAGCTTTGTACAGCGGAGAGTGTATTAAAAATGAAATGAGGCTCCATCTGCGTTCGCAGTAATTTCTGCTGTAACAGCAATTTTTCCTTTTCCTGCCCGAGGCGTCTCTGGCGAAAACTATAGAACAGGAACAGCAATGTCATCGCGAGCAATACAATACCTAATATTGAAACAGCAAGCCATAAACGGTTTTGCTGCAACTGCAGCTTATTGATCTGAATATTCTCATTCAATGCACGGATAGACCTGTCTTTCGCCTGTAACTGATACAGGGCATTCATCTCCGCTATTGCCTGTGCACTTTGGGTTTGATAAATATCCTCCTGCAGATCGGCTACACGCTTCAATGCGCTGATCGCTTTACTATTTTTACCCTGCAATTGATACAACTCAGCCAGAGTTTTCTGGTAGAGCACGTCATTATCGGCAAAAATGATCCCAGGGTGCATCTTCTGAAGCTTGTCCGCCTCTCCGGCATACTTTACTGCCGGTGCAGCCTGCCGGAGCGCAACATAATCCAAAGCAACATTACAATAGTCTACAAAAAGGTTATTAATAAAAATGGATGTTTTCTTAGCGCGGTAAAGTTCGTCATCTGCCAGCAGCTTTAACAACTGATAGCGCAGCAAAGAATCTTTCTTTCCGGCTGATTCAAAATATAATATTTTAGATTCATAGAGGTAGCCAACGTTGTAATCTTTGGGATTACGGGCGTGGAGCGCCTCTAACCTCCGGAGATAAGGCAAAAGGCTGCCCGGAGGCCTATGCCTTTTATTCAGGGTTTGTATCAGCTGCACTAATACACGTTGTTTCACAACATGTCCTGGCGGAACGGAATCAGATAGCGGCAAAGCAGCACGGTTCATTTTCTCGGCAAGGTCATATTGAAAGGCATCCAGGTTACTCTGTGCTGCTGACAGCAAGATGGCTGACCTTGCTTCGGCAGACAGTCCGACAGTTGAATCAGATAATACAATCGCAGCGGCTTTATTGTAATAGTAAGCAGCCTCCCTTTCTTTCGCTTCAAGATTGCGGATGTTCCCCATGCCATTATA
>JBQGEO010000427.1:0-6279 GCA_052039655.1 Pararcticibacter sp. | reverse complement strand
CAATCAATACTTCTGATCTTACATTCGAAAACTACGGGCCTTTCCGCGTTAATGGAAAATTCATTATTAACGCAGCGATAACCGCCGTTAACCATGATAAGATCTTCGCTAATGACCTGATGGTGAACGGAAACGGTGGCTTGTACAATGAGTGTGCTCTGTATGTTAAGAATGAATTTGGTATAGACGGCAAATTTGAAAACGCCGGTTTTACAAATGTTGGATATGTTCTGGATGCAAGCAATCCTGCTAACCACATCAATGGAAGTGGAGTGACAAGATGCAACAGTAATATATTCTTGAGAAACGGTGCAATATTCCAGACTATAAAGATATCCGCTTTAAATGGCAAGGCTTCAGGAACCGGGAATACCTCATTGCTTAAGTTTGACTCTTATGACAACTTAAATGGTTCATTTTCCGGAAACCTTGTGGTATTCCATAAGAATGATGCTCAAAATACTATAGCTTCGAATAAGTTCACTGATGGTGCTGTAAAGACCAACAAAAGCGACTATTATATTCCTGCAGCAGGATGTAATCCCGGAAACGGCGAAGCGCCTGTTACCAACTCAGGAAACTATACATTGATATTTGAAGATAACTGGCCTTCAAAGGGTGACTTCGATTTGAATGATATTGTCGTGGCTTATTCTTACAGGTTATATAAAGACGGTAATAAGGCTACTAAGCTTGAAGGAACTTATACCCTTCTTGCTTCCGGAGGAGATTATGAAAACGGATTTGGTATAGAATTCCCAACAGCTTCAAGTAATATCACACTTTCTGCTGCTAATAAGGAAAGTATTAAAAAAGAGCAGGGACAGACTAAAGCTGTTGTAGTGCTGTTCGACAACGCAAGGGCAGTTCAGCAAAACTGGAATACAATTGCAGACGGATCAAAATCACCTACAGTGACCTATACGTTTACTGTGACGTTTAACACTCCGGTTGAGTTGTCAAGCGAAGCATTTACCCTGAATCCTTTTATATTCCAGAAGAGCACAAGTGGTAAACGTAACGAAGTTCACCTGCCAGGATTTAGCGGAACGAGCCTTGCAAATAATGTGTTAGGCAGCGGTGATAATTCCACCACTATGACATATGTCACACGTGGAAATCTTCCATGGGCATTGAATATCCCTGTTACGAATTTTAAATATCCAAAAGAGAAGACTAATATCGTACGGGCATATCCATCAATTACAGACTGGGCTCAGAACGGCGGTAACACGTCGCTCAAATGGTATGAGAAGCCTGTTTTACAATATTGTTACCCGGTAGCAGATTAGTTTAAGATCTGAAACCAGACAAGCTTAAACAGAAAGAGCCCGATATTCCATCGGGCTCTTTCTGTTTAAGCTTGTTTTTTTATACGTATCGCTTGGATAGTTTAGCTCATATCTGCTTCCTGCCAGGAAGCCGGGAGTTACCGGAACCATTCAGGTAATCTGAATGTTCAAGGCTGATCCCATGCTTGGAGGTCTCGCCCTTTTCCAATTTTATTAATCCTTTGTTTTCGTTTTTGGTGCTATCGCCGGTGTTTTCAAAGCGGGTCTGTCCGGATGTACAACCGGTGAATTAGAATACGGGTTGGGGTTATTCTGTACAGGCAGAGCGGGCCTTCCCGTCTTGAAGTTTAGCCTTCGCAAGGTATCAGACCGCAAGCCCAGGCCGATCCCTGTTGTGTCTGTGATTCTCAGTAAAGACCTTTGCCTGTACCTTGCAAACATGGAAGTGTCGTTGGTTCTGCTGATCCGGGGTTTGGCTGTACTTTTTGTACTGGTATTTACTTTTGTGCTGGTGTTTGTTTTTGCTGCAGTTTGTCCAATCGCATTGCCTCCTGAAAAAGCGATTAAAAATGTGGTAGCGGCTAAAGTGAAAAATATTTTTTTCATAGGTGTAAGGTATTGTTTGATAGATATAACCTCCTGCTTTTCTGCTTGTTTTAAATTTTTTTAATATGGATAAAACAGGCAGGGGTTGGCCGGGATGCTGTGGAAGGTGAATAAGGTTGGGTTCTCCGGCATATCAGGCCGGAGAGTATAAAAGTAATACTGTTAATAGAAGTCGTAACACTTCAGACCCTGGTACCCTCTGTCATGAGATTCTCCTGTTTCAAATCCGACACTAAGTTCTGAAGTACCACTGGTATTGGAATAATTCAGCTTATTAGCGGTAGCATCATGGCTAACACCCAAACGAATCTTTTGATTTTTATAGCCGCTGGTAAAGATGTCGAATATCAGAGAGACTACAAAAGAGTCGCTTTGACCTTTGCCATTTGATCTGTACCAGGCACCTGCGTTTACGCCCCTGTATTTGAATTGTACTCCTGCACTCAGGGATGAAGCTTCAGCCTGTCTGTAGTAGACTACGGAAGGAATCAGGTAGGTGCCGTCATCATCATACGGGTCTGCGCGGTCGAGGGCATGGCGGTAGCTGGCATGAACGGCCAGGCGCATAGGCGTATAGACCCTGCTGCCGGTAAATGATTCATCCGGCTTATTGATGTGCATCAGAGAACCTCCCAGCATGGCTGTTCCGAACACAAGGTTCACTCCGGTACCGGCATCGAAATAATATTTGTTATCATTAAACGGGGATTCCGCAGCAGACGCTCCTCCCTCAAAACCCAGGCGCGCATCAAGCTGATCTGAAAATATCAGCCGGCTGAAATCCAGCTTCCTGTTTGTGACGCCTGCCTGCAGTCCGAATGAGGCGGTGAAGCGATCCGTACCGACACTGTATGAGTAAATCCCGGCAATATTATTTTTCTTGAGATATGCTGTTCCTTCTGATGAACTGTTGAACATAAGGCCAACAGCACCTCCGAAGCTTGGCAACTTGTAATCAACAGAAGTTGTCATGTAGTTCAGATCTCCGGCAATGGAACTCCATTGATTACGATAGATCATATTGGCTCTGAACGAACCCCGGAACTCTCCGCTTAAAGCGGGATTGAGATAAGCGGGGGCATTGAAAAATTGTGAATAGATATGATCCTGAGCTTTAACGCCGCCGGAGATCATAAAAAGCATTGCTATTATAATTTTATCTAGTATGGATGGAAAAAAGCGTTTCATTATCTTATCAAATGGATAGCGCCCGTTCTTTTAGGCTCTGAATGGTTATACGTCATTCCGGGCCATTGGGTTCCATTTTTAAATTCTGCAGATATTTCCCAGAAATATACCCCCTGAGGCACAGGACTTCCATTGCTGGTTCCGTCCCAATTTTCAGCAGGAATGCCTTTTTCTGTGAGCAAACGCGTCTGCCAGATCTGTTCTCCCCATTTGTTGAAGATCCTCATCTGCCACTTCTTTATTCCCGAACCTTTCACTTTAAATGTCCTGAGCTCTTCCGTTACGCTGTTTGGCATAAATGCATTGGGAACAAAAAGCTGGCCGGGTACTCCGGTTATTCTAACCGTTTTTGTAATAGTCGACACACATCCTTCGGCCGAAGTGACCATTAATTTTACTTCGTAAGCACCGGTGTCAGGATAAGTATGTTCCGGGTCGCGTGCAGAAGACCCGGCGCTCTTGTCCCCAAAATCCCAGAGCCGGGAACTGATATTTCCTGTACTGGCATCTTTGAACTGGAAACCGAATTGAGGATAGTTGATTGTTTCGCCAGGAAGTACCTCCATGGCAGCCACAGGAGGAGGATATACTGTAATGTAATCTTTAAGTATGAGTGTGTCTGTACAGCCAAATGAGGTGACAGATATCAGTTTTACTGTATAGGGCGTGGATCGCCCTTCATAGGTATGTGAGGGACTGGCTTCGTCGGACACCGATCCGTCTCCGAAATCCCATTTAAAGAATGCAGCCCCTGTAGACCGGTTGAGGAAGTTAACGGCAAGAGAGGTACATCCTGTAGTCTGATCTGCTGCGAAATCTGTAACTGCCTGGGGATATACCGTGATTGTTTTAGAAACGGTGGTATCAGAACATCCGTTTGAAGCCGTCATTTTAACGGTGAAAACCCCGCCTCTTGCAAATGAGTGGACTACCGGGTCGGAACTGTTCGTGGTGTAGAGAGGAGTGTTGTCGCCAAAATCGAAAGTGTAGATACTGGCTCCTGCGGAGCCGTTTATGAACCTTACTTTGTGAGGGGCACAACCTTCGAATTCATTTCCGTTTACCAGGAGTTCGGGCAATATTGTATTTGGAGATATACTGATAACAAAGGGCTGCTCATTGCTGCCGCATTCGTTTACCACCGTCAGGGTGGCAGTATACATCCTGGGTTTGCTGGATTTATAGGTATGCGTGACAGACTCTTTGCTGTCTGTTCTCACTACATCCGATCCGTCTCCGAAGTCCCAGATATAGGTGTTTGACTCTCCTTTTGTTGTATTCCTGAAGGTAACGGTTAAAGGTGAACAGCCTGTGGTCCTGGTAGGAACAAATGAAGCGATTGCCTGCCCGATTACCTTAACCTGGATCGTTCTTGAAGATGTGGAACATTTGGATGTTGCAATCAGGGTGACGGTGTAGATAGTGTCTCTTCCGTCTTTCCTGCCTTCAAATACTACCGCTGACGGATCCTGGAGCCCTGATGATTTTCCGTTGCCAAAGTCCCACGTGAAAGTTACATCCTGCGTATTCGACGTGGTGTTGGCGAATTTGACAGTAAGAGGGCCGCAGCCTTTGATTTTATCAGCTGTAAAACTGGCCTCAAGTGCATTACTGGTACGGAAGGTGTGAGAATAGAACGCAGACCCGCAGCCCAGGGCGCTTGCTACTTCCAGCTTCACTACTGCTGAATCGCCCGGGTTAGGAAGGGTCAGACCCGGAAAAGTTTGTCCGGTTCCGGCTTTTTTATCATTTACATACCAGGTATATACGTCGCCCGGCTCTGAGTCTTCCGCTTTCAGCACATCGCTGCTGAGGGAGAAAGGAGCACAGGATGCATCGCTTTTCCAATTGAAACGCGCGCGGGGACCAGGAGAGACTTTGATAGTGATCACATTGCTGACGTTCTGCTGAAGCCCGTTACATAATGCAGTGGTGACAATTCTGCGGAACATAGTGGTTTCGGTAAGCGCTTCTGGCTGATAATTTATATCTACAGCTGTGAGGATGGTTGTCCATTTACTATTGCCGCTGGTTCGTTTCTCCCACTGGTAGCTAAATATGCCGTCGGCTCCTCCGGGAGCACTGCCGCTGAGCGCGGAAGGAATTATATTGGAACAGATATACTGGTCTCCTGATAGGGTATTGTTCCTGATCCCCTCCTGTACATTTACTTTGATCTCGTTGCTGTAACTGCTGCAGTCTCCAGATATCACGACCCTCCTGAACCAGGTCGTGTCACTTGCCGTCACCTTAATATTCTGAGTGGGAAGTGTGTTAAGAGCAGACCAGGAAGAGCCGTCTTCGCTTGTTTCCCAGCGGAAGCTGTAATTTCCGTCTCCGCCTGCCGGCAGGGTGCCATAGATCATAAAATCCGAACCTTCGCATACTGTAGTCAAAGGTGTTGAGATATCGTTTGAAGTGATGGGTGGAAGCACTCTGATCAGGACTTCATCACTGCTGCCCTGGCAATTGAAGGGGCCTGTAATGGTCCAGAGGAATCTATAAGTTTCGCCGGCAACCAGGCCGGAGGCTACAGCATCAAAATGGGTATCATTGTCAAAACTTACTCCTTTCTGGCCTGACTGGAGTGTCCATTTACCGTTGCCCTCTCCCGGATGATTTGCATCCAGTTTAACCATTGCTACGTTACAAAGCTTCTGGTCTGTACCCGCGTTTGCTATAACAGGGGGCGCTGATACCGTGATCGTAATAATAGCAGGAGTGCCTTCACATCCTGAAGATGTTACAGGAACAACTGTATAGGTGACTGTGCCGGAGGTATTCCCCGAATTTTGCAGGATGTCGCTGATTTTGTTAATGCTGACCGGAGTATTTTGCGTTGAATTGCCGGTAAGATTGCCGGTTACGCTGCTTGTCCACCGGTATAATGTATTCGCGAGGTTTGAAGAAAGGGTAATTCCCGCAGGAAGCCCTGTACAAACCGAATTGCCTCCTGTGCTGAAAGAAATAACCGGAAGGGGAGATACCTTTACTTTTAGCGTAAAAGATTCACCCTGGCATCCGTTACTTTCCGGTATGATGATATAAGTAACTATGGCATCCTGGCCTGCGTCTGTATTGATAATGACATCGTTAACCGGGCCGGTGCCGGAACTGCGATATCCGCTTGCATTTGCCGTTCCGGATGCTGTCCATTTGAAGGTACTGCCCGTTACTGAAGAAACAGGGTTGT
>JBQGEO010000426.1:0-2272 GCA_052039655.1 Pararcticibacter sp. | reverse complement strand
TGGATCTTTCTGGATCGTTCTTATCGTACATTCTGCTATTCTTCATAGTAGTAGTATTGCAAATAGAACGAAAAATGCCGAAAAAGCGGATAACTGGTTTAAAAAAAATCTACGCGCACAAAAAAGCCCCGTCACGATGGGCGTGAACAGGGCACCTAAACCTTATCATCACAAATATAGAAATAACCAGATAAATCGTGCAAATTTTTTTTTAAAAAAAATATCTGCATTTTTATGGATATATCCGGTCATAATATAATCGCTAAATGGTTGATATCAAGACTAATGTTCCAGTAAAACCAAAAGTCTTTCAACTGTCTCTTTGCTTTTTGTTTCGTGTCGGCTTCATTGAGCCACCGATATGAGAAAGAGGATGAAAAAATTAAAATACAGTTTCATATAAAGTGTCAATTATTTCGCGCCAGTCGCCTCCGTTTACAATATCTCCGTTGCATATGAAGACTAATCCCTTCTTGCCAGCCGGGCTAAATGAAATGAATGACGACACCCCGTTAGCCTTTCCTGTATGCATATAGAGAAGAAGTCCCTTCCGGGTTGCATACAGGAACCACGTATGGAATCCAAGATTGAATTCGTCCGGAGTAAGTGTTTTTCTGATACCCCTAGTAGCCCGTCCAGACGATCTTTCCATCATTAATAGCGGCTGCTTCAAAACCAGGGATATGCAATTTTTGCATTTCTTTAAAAATTAAGGAATCCACAGTGCTATTTTGGGCATTAATTCTTGTTGATATAAGAATGAAAACGTGTAAGAATAGTAATGGGCCAATTTTGTTTAACATCATTCACAGGTTAAAACATTGCTGGTGAAAAATTAAACTTTTATTCGCACTAATAAAAGCATATTGATACTATTTTTTATGTTTTTACATATTGACTGTTATCTTTATACATGGTTTATTACCACTGGATAAACACAGATTATATGAAGAAAATATTGGTTACAGTCTTTGCCCTGTTCCTGACTACCGCTTTATATTCCCAACAGGCCTTATGGGGAAATCAGGATATCACTTCTCCTGAAATAAACTCAGACGGAACAGTTACCTTCCGCATTCAGGCGCCTGAAGCTGGTAAGGTTCAGATCACCGGAGATTTCCTGCCTTCACAGAAAGTGGACACGCCTTTTGGTTCGTCGGACGCACCGGGAATTGCGGATCTGGTTAAGGGTGATAAGGGCATCTGGGAGTATAAAACCCAGGCGCCGCTGGCTCCCGAGCTGTACAGTTATTCTTTTATCATTGACGGACTTAAGACCACCGACCCGAATAATGTTTATATGATCAGGGATGTGGCTTCTGTTACAAATGTTTTCCTGATAGGGGGCGGCAGGGCTGATCTTTATAAAGTAAACCAGGTACCTCATGGAACTGTATCCCGGAGATGGTATTCCAGCCCTGTACTGAAAATGCAACGCCGCTTAACTATTTACACACCTCCGGGTTACGAGAATAGCAGTAAGCGATACCCTGTATTTTATCTGCTGCATGGTATGGGCGGAGATGAGGAAGCGTGGATTGCTCTGGGACGTACGGCCCAGATCCTTGACAACCTGATAGCGAAGGGGAAAGCAGAGCCCATGATTGTAGTGATGACGAATGGTAATGTGTCGCAGGAAGCCGCACCCGGGGAATCATCTTTGGGGTTTTACAAGCCAACAATGCAGCTACCCAAAACCATGGAAGGCTCTATGGAACAAAGTTTTCCTGATGTAGTATCGTTCGTTGATCATGATTATCGCACGCTTAAGAGTAAGCAGGGAAGGGCTATCGCCGGTTTGTCGATGGGCGGTTATCATGCCCTTCATATTTCGAAAGAATACCCGGATGTGTTCGATTATATAGGTCTTTTTTCGGCGGCTATTATGCCGGATAAAGGAGTTTCGTCCCCGGTCTATCAGAATATGGATGAAAAACTGAAAGTGCAGTTTAGTAAAAAGCCCAAATTATACTGGATTGCGATCGGCAAAACTGACTTTCTTTACAAAGCGAATGAAGACTACCGGAAACTGCTGGATGAGGGAAGGTATCCGTATGTATACCGCGAATCGGAGGGAGGGCATATCTGGCGAAACTGGAGGATCTATCTGACTGAGTTCGCTCCTTTATTATTCAGGTAAGAATTTGGAGGGGGCATATTATTAAGCGTGATCAAGCAATTTGAATATTCAGAAACAAATCTCATGATTATAACACCCCGCAAGTTTGTACAGGAAAAGGCTCTACGTCATTTTACGGATGACCTTTAGGCA
>JBQGEO010000425.1:0-7565 GCA_052039655.1 Pararcticibacter sp. | reverse complement strand
TCCGCGGCCGAAATTTATAGTATAAGTCGTGTTAGCTGCCAGAGTATCATCAAACTTTATATTTAGTGTTTTTTTCTTGATTTTGAAGTACGGCGTTTTGTCAAGAGCAGGGGACATGCTGAATTCCTTAGATTCATTGTTGATCTTGAAGTATTCGTCAAACTCGATATTAATCTCTTTGCTTTTAAAATTTAGCGTGAAGTTCTTTGGACTTTCTTTCATCACCTTTGGTGGTTCTTTATCTCTGGGCCCTCCGGTTGGCTGTTGAATACTTGCACACCCTATTGCCAGTAAAACCAGCATGGTTAAAGTAAAAAAAATTAACTTTAAGTACTTATTTGAGAAATATGGCATTTATAAGCGTTTTAACGAGTTTTTTCTCTTTAATGAGGAATATGTCGAATTTATAAAAATAACGTCTCAGATGAGCTTATTTTGTGTTGGATATTTGTATTTTGTAATATACTGATAGTTAAACATTTATGTTTTATTTACTGATATGTACCATTAAAACAGAGATATCTGAAGGGGAAACTCCTGAAATCCTTGACGCCTGACCGAGAGTTCTGGGTTTTATTTTCATCAGCTTTTCCCGCGCCTCTTTTGAAAGAGATACCATGTTGTGATAGTTGAAGTCTGGATTGATTTCCTGGTCCTCCATCTTTCTCATTTTATTAACTATCTCAAGTTCTTTTTCAAAATAGCTTTCATACTTTACTTTTATCTCTGACTGTTCTATTGTTTCGTTATCGTAAGAGTCGAGTAAGCGATTAAATGATGTGCTTGCTTTCCTGAGATCATTCATATTTACCTGAGGTCTGGAAAGCAGGGAAAACATCTTAACATTTTGACTGAGGGGACTGGTTCCTAACTCTTCCAGGAGCCTGTTGACTTCCGAGGCTTCAATTGAGGTATTTTTAAGATAGGTTACCAGAAAGTCCGAGTCTTTTACTTTTTTGTTTACTTTCTCAAGCCGTTCATCGTTTATCAGGCCAAGTTTATGAGCGATAGGAGAAAGACGTATGTCTGCATTATCCTGTCGTAATAAAAGCCGGTGTTCTGCTCTGGATGTAAACATCCTGTAGGGCTCTTCGGTTCCTTTTGTCACCAGATCATCAATAAGCACGCCTATATAGGATTCTGATCTTTTCATGATTAGTTCATGCTGATCTTTTATCTTTTGGTGAGCATTTATCCCCGCGATGAAGCCCTGACTTGCAGCTTCTTCATAACCTGTTGTGCCGTTTATCTGTCCTGCGAAGAACAGGTTATTTATCAGTTTGGTTTCCAGTGTAAGACTCAGTTGGGTGGGAGGGAAGTAATCATATTCTATTGCATACCCAGGTCTGAACATTTTTACTTTTTCAAATCCCGGAATCTGAGTTAATGCGCGATACTGAACATCCTCAGGAAGAGACGTAGAAAATCCGTTTACATATATCTCAACGGTATTCCATCCTTCCGGCTCGACAAAGATCTGATGCCTCTCACGCTCAGCAAAGCGGTTAATTTTGTCCTCTATTGAAGGGCAGTATCTTGGACCGAGGCCTTTTATTCTGCCGGTAAACATGGGAGACTTTTCAAATCCTTCTTTCAGAGTATTGTGAACAGCCTGATTAGTATATGTGATCCAGCAGCATCGTTGGTCTGAAGACATCTCTACGTCTGTAAAAGAGAATCGGCCTCTAACCGGATCGCCCCATTGTTCTTCCATTTTAGAATAATAAATGCTTCTCCCATCAACTCGTGGAGGAGTGCCTGTTTTCATCCGTCCGGATTCAAAACCTAATTCCACTAGCTGTTCGGTGAGTCCTGTAGATGATTTCTCAGCAGTCCTGCCCCCTCCAAATCTTTTTTCTCCTATATGAATGATGCCATTCAGAAAGGTTCCATTAGTAAGTACAACAGCGTCCGACTCTATCTCTATACCCAGGGAGGTTTTCACTCCTGATACTCTATCTCCTTTTGTGAGAATTTCTTTTACTGTATCCTGCCAAAAGTCTACGTTTGGAGTTTTTTCCAGCATCGATCTCCATTCTTCTGAGAAACGCATACGATCATTTTGCGTCCTCGGACTCCACATAGCCGGCCCTTTAGAGAGATTGAGCATCCTGAATTGTATAGTTGATTTATCTGCTACTATACCGGAATATCCCCCCATTGCATCAATTTCTCTCACAATCTGTCCCTTTGCAACGCCACCCATAGCAGGATTACAGCTCATTTGTGCAATCGTCCCCATGTTCATCGTGATTAGCAGGACAGAAGATCCCAGATTGGCAGCGGCAGCGGCAGCTTCACATCCGGCATGACCCGCCCCGACTACTATAATATCGTATTTTTTAAACATATTTAACTTTCTGTTCCACGTGGAACCTTTCTAATAGTTCCACGTGGAACTATATTTAATTTCCTTCTTTTATTTCATTTAATTCCAGCCAGCGCATACTTATCTCGTCCAGATAAGCTTTCTTTTGCTCTATTTGCTCTGATATGTTCAATAATTCAGCGTGGTCGTTAGTGATAGAATTTAGCTTACTGGTTAATTCCGAAATGATATATTCGATTTTTGGAATCTCGTCCTCAATATTGTCAAGTTCTTTTTGTTCTTTGTAAGAAAGTTTGTTTTTCTTTGAAGAAGCAGTAGTGGAGACAGTTGAGGTTTTATTAATCTCCTTAGATTTTACAGAGTTTTCTTTTTCAATTCTATAATCTGTATAGTTTCCGTTGTAAATCTTGATTTTGCTGTCACCTTCCAATATAAATAGCTGGTCAGTTAGTTTGTCCATCAAATATCTGTCGTGAGAAACAAGGACCAATACCCCTGAATAATTTTCAAGAAATTCTTCCAGGATATTTAATGTATCAATATCCAGATCATTGGTAGGCTCGTCTAAGATCAGAAAGTTTGGGTTTTTAATTAAAACCCTCATAAGCTGAAGTCGTTTTTTTTCTCCTACACTTAGATTCCCTACTATATTATGCTGCTTTGCGGGAGGGAACAGAAAGTGGGTGAGGAGCTGAGATGCGGTGATTGTTTTTCCATCCGCCATCGTTATGAACTCTGCTACATCCTTAACTACATCTATAACTTTTTCCGAATCGTAGCTTTCGAGTCCGCTTTGTTTGTAGTACCCAAATACAGTGGTTTCTCCAATAGCTATATTTCCTTTATCAGGATTAATAACGCCTGTAATTAGATTTAGAAAAGTAGATTTGCCAGAACCATTTTTTCCTGCCAGTCCAATCTTATCTCCCTTTTTAAATACGTACGAAAAATCCTCTATTATCAGCTTGTTTTTATAGCCTTTAGAAATGTGGTCAACTTCTAATATTTTATTTCCCTGGCGGCTTACCTTAGTGCTTAACTCCAGCCTCTGGTTATTTTTAGAGTTTTTTGTCTTCTCTTCAAGATCGTAAAAAGCATCTATGCGTGCTTTTGACTTGGTAGCCCGCGCCTGCGGTTGCCTTCTCATCCATTCGAGTTCTTTTTTCAGAAGATTGCGGTTCTTTTGAAGAGTCGCTTCTTCTTCTTCTTCTCTTTGGCTCTTCTTCTCAAGAAAATAGCTGTATTTGCCGTTATATATAAACAGCGTTTGCTTGTCGAGCTCCATGATCTGGTTACAAACATTGTCCAGAAAATATCTGTCGTGAGTAACCATTAAAACCGTTTTCTGGCCTGTGGTAAGAAAGCCTTCCAGCCACTCTATCATTTCAATATCCAGGTGATTGGTAGGCTCGTCAAGTATGAATATATCAGGATCATCAATAAGTAGTTTGGCAAGGGCAAGCCTTTTTCGTTGTCCGCCCGACATGTTACTGATCTTTTGATGCTGATCTTCTATTGAAAGACGTTGAAGAATAGTTTTAATCTGGTGTTCATATTCCCATGCATTAAGTTCACTTAGCTCATTAATCAGCTGCTGTAGCTCTTCCTGATCCGGATCTGTTTGCTCTAACAGTTGTTCATAGCGTCTTATTACCTGCTGTTGCTTATTATCAAGACTGAAGATGAAATCTCCGACCGTCTCTTGTGTTCCAAAGTCAGGATCCTGTTCCAGATATCCCGTTCTTAAGCCTTTTTCCTTCACTACTTTTCCCTCAACCGGTAGTAGTTTTCCTGAAAGGATACGAAGCAAAGTTGATTTTCCGGATCCGTTTATTCCGACCAGGGCAGTCCTTTGACCTTTTGCAATGCCAAATGTAAGGTCTTTAAAAAGCCATGAATCATTGAATGAATGACCTAATTGTTCTCCTGATAAAATACTCATGCCAGTTTGTTTATTTGATCAGAATAATAGAGAAAAGTTCCATTAAGATCCTTTAAAAATTGACGAGCCATGGCTCTTGCTACTACTTCCCCTTTGATGCTTCTGTATTTTTCAAACCTTCCTGTCAGGAAGGGATTCAGCATCTTCATTATATAATGTCCTGTATTTTCCAAAAGGCGATTTTCTTTTCTTTCTCCTACTAATAGAGATGGTTTGTATATATGTAATGATTTGAAATTCAGTTCTTTAATATCTCTCTCTACTTCACCTTTTACCCTGATGTAGAAGTTTTTGGACGTTGGGTTTGCTCCGACGGCAGATACCAGGTGAAATTGCTCAACCTTATTTTCGGAAGCAATCTGAGCTAACCAGAGAGGATAGTTATAGTCTACACGTCTGTAATCATCTAAATTAGGTGTTTTCGCCCGTGTGGAACCAAGGCAACAAAACACAGCTGATCCGTTAATCAACCCACTATAAGAGCTTATTTTATCAAAAGAAATTACCTCTTGAAAAAGCTTTGGATGTGTTATTGCCAGGGGTTTTCGAACAAGAGCAACTACCATTTCTACCTCATCTTCGCTCAATAGGAAATTGAGAAGATGTGATCCAACCAGCCCGCTTGCTCCTGCAATGATTACTTTTTTCAAAACCTTTAATCAAATACAAAAATAAGCAATATTAGTTAATACCGGCTTTATTGTACTGAATACTATCTAAAAGTTTTGTTTGTAAAATATTGTTAATTAGGTTGTTATAAATATAGCATAAATATGGCTAATATTTTAGCTAATAACAAAGGAGGTATGAAACTTTAAATTTAATGACCACCTGTTCAGAATTGCCTTTGGCTAAGGTAGTAATCTTCCTTAGAAGTCATTAAATCTTTATCGTTTTTACTTTTGTCTTTGTAACCAAGCAGATGAAGTATACCGTGTACAATTACCCGGTGTATTTCATCTTTTTCCAATATACCGAAATTTGAAGCATTTTCCCTTACTCTATCGATACTGATAAATACATCACCTTCTATGCAATCTTCTTCTTCGCTGCTGTCGAAAGTGATGATATCAGTATAGGTATCGTGATTCAGGTATTGTTGATTAATATTCAACAAATAATTATCAGAACAAAAAATAAGGTTAAGGTAACCCGAACTTTTTCCCTCAGTAGTAATTACTGTATTTATCCAGGTCCTTATATTTGTCTTTTGTTTTAAAGTGAAGTCGGTGTCTTCCGAAAAGAAAGAAATCTTTGAACGGCTCATTAAATCTTAAAATGTAACTCTATTTCGTTGCCTTTAACGTTGAAAATACACTGGTCGGCAAGATGTTTAATTATGAATATACCCCGGCCAGTTAAATTTTCAAGATTTTCTGGTGCAGTAGGATCGGGAAGCCTGTTATAATCAAATCCATCACCTTCGTCAGTAACGGTAAACTGCATCCTTTTCCTGTCGGAAACCTCGAGATTGATATATACCTTCTTATGTTCATCCTGTTTGTTTCCGTGGATGATGGCATTGATCGTTGCTTCACTCATGCAGGTGAGCACGTTTGCGTACGTATCAGGGGGAATCTGATATTCTTCTTTGAGGTTATCTATGAAGTTTTCAACGATGGTTATGCTTTCCAATTTAGAGGGAAGTTGTAACGTATACAATACCGTATTGTCTGAAATGTCTACCCTATTTGTTGTCATATTTTTATTTTGATTCTAAATTTCTGAAATAATCACCAACTTTCAATTGGTAAAATAAACTTAAAGAAGCAGGAACTGTTTTAAGAAGTTCTGTTTCACGGTGTTTAATTTTTTTAAAATTTTCTAACAGAGAGTTATAAACAGGAGAATGAACTGTACCTTCACGACTTTCCCGCTGATTATCCGTTTCCCTTTCTCGTTCGGCCTTCTCTGCCTCCAGCAGTTTTGTTAAGATTTGCTGTTGGCGAAGCAGAGTTTCCTGCTTTAATTTTTTGTTTACGAGATCAGTTTCAGTTTGTTCCATTTCTTTGCTTACTTTGCTGAAATTTTCCAGTTCTCCCTTTCCATCTTTCCGCAGCTCCTTATTTATCTGTTGAAGAGCTTCCCGTATCATTTGCTGCTGACGAGCCATTTTCGCCATTTGTTCACTCATTTCCCCCTTTCCGGCAGCTTGTCCTTCTTTCAATCCCTGTTGTTTCAATTGCTCACGGGCTTTCTGCATGTTCTGGTTCAGTTGCTCCTGCATCTTGCTCAGTCCCGAAATGCTTTTTTGCTTACCTTTTCCGCCTTGTCGGGCGCTTTTCATCGCCTTCTGTACCTTATCTTCCACTTCACTAAGCATTAAAGCAAGGTTGTTGATCGATGTTAAGGCATACTGCTGATCTCTTCCAGCTTCAGGTATCTTTCTGTCAGACAGGTTCTGAATGGCTGTATTTATGTTGCTGTTTATCAACTGTACTTCCTTGTTTACAAAGCTTTCTATCTGCGGTACCCTTCTGCTCAATGAATAGAGACTATCCTGAATCATTTTCATATTATCCAGTATTTCCTTTTGCTTCTGGACTATATTTTTGAATGATGGTTCACTATAAGACGTATTTCGTACCTGTAATAGTACATCTTCCTGATTAAACGATGATTTAAGTAAATTAGCGAGGATCTGCCGTAGATTCATAAGATTTATTCCAGCCTCCTGTGTTTCATTTTCCTGCTGCGCGTCCTCAAGCTTCTTTGCCATCTTTTTTATTTGAGATGAAGCCTTTTGCATGCTCTCTGAGGCCTTTTCTGTATTTCTAGTGCGAAGACTTTTAGTGACAGCTTCCTGGCTCTGTTCTATTTCCTGCTGAGCAGTTTGGTCATTTCTGAACTCATTCATTGTTTCAAGGTTCTGATTCTTTTTTTCGAGTTCGTCCAGATCCTTTCTGATACTGCTAAATTCTTCTTTAAGCTGGTCCTGTGTTTCGCCTGATTTTCGTATATCGTTTTTTTCCTGCCTGGTTTTCTGGCTTAATTCTTCCTGTTTTTCCGAAAGTACTTTTAGCTTATTGATTGTGGATGAGAGCTTTTGGTCAAATTCCAGCTTTTTGTAAAGTTCCAGGATCCTGTCGAGTTCTTTCTGTAATGATTTGTCATCCATCTGCATCTTCGACAATTCCTGTTGTGTCTGTATTTTATTATTTTGTTCAAGCAGTTGCTGAATATTCTTTAGTAAGTCTTTTGTTTTATCATCAAGAACATTGTTAAAGAGATTTTCAATTTGCTTCTGTTTTGCAAGTATTTCATGTTTTTGATCCAGATCATTCTGGCGCTAAA
>JBQGEO010000424.1:0-3976 GCA_052039655.1 Pararcticibacter sp. | reverse complement strand
TACTATCATTTATTTGGTTAGATAACGAATTTTAACGGGCTGTTATTTCACGCCGGAAGTCATTTTACAATCACAGGAAAAGAGCTCTTTTGCCTGTACATTTTTGCACGCGGTATCCCTGTCTTCACTGCTTACTTCCCTGATAGAAACACACTTAAAAAGAAAAATGTTTAAAAAAGAAAGAGGCTGGATCAATATGATCCAGCCTCCCGGGACTATTAACATTTGATCACAGATCAAAGCTTTTCATCAGTTTCTCTTCTCTGCTCTTCCGCTTTCTTAAGCTGCTCCTCAGCTTTCTTCTGCATTTTTATAGATTTATCCTGCAATTCAGCTACTTTTTTCTTCCATTCCGGAGAATCAAACTGCCTGCTTATTTCTTCGGCATGGTGCTTCATCGACTCAACCTGCTGTTTCCACTGCGGACTGTCGTAATACTTTTTCATTGCCTCTGCATCAACTTTTATCTTAGCAACCTGCTGTTTCCATTCGGGGCTGCTAAAATATTTCTGCAGTTCCAGCGATTGCTTTTTTATATCTTCCATCTGCTGTTTCCACTGCGGGCCATTAAAGTATTTCTTTATATCCTCACTTTGTTTCTTTATAGCCTCCACCTGTTGCTTCCATTCAGGGCTTTTAAAATAACGATTGACGCTTTCAGCAACGGAGTCGGGTGCAACAGGAGCCACCGGTTCTACAGGCAGCACGGGCACCACCGGAGCGACAGGCGTTACCGGGCTAACAGAGGCAACCGGATCTACCGGGGCCACTGGTAAGCTCGTATCAGCTAAGCTGGCCAAAGAACAATTTTTGCCTTTTTTTGAGGAAGACGTTACCACGTTGATGCGGGATCTTCCTGTACGATTATCAGAAGCAGTATTTATACTTTTCTCCTGCGTCTTTATTAAAGTTTTCTTAGCATCTTCTGATGGTTTAACCCATCCCACGAAGAGAACAGCTGCCATTAGTCCCGTAAATACGACAGCTTTAGGCAGCCCTGTTGATTTTGAAGTTTCCATATCTGTTAATCTTTTGATCCGTTCGAGTAATGAGTTTTTCTGGCCTCCCGATGCCTGCATGAGCAGATTATATCCGGTTCTTTCTCTCTCAAGAAGGAAGAGCGCCCGTGCATACGAAACCGTCACCTGGTTTTGCTTTAGCACCACATCGTCACAGCAATATTCTCTTTCCTTTTTTATTTCGGAAGCCAGCACCCAGGTTACCGGGTTAAAGAACATAAACATTTCCATGACCCGCTGCAACAGGTTCCAGAGATAATCGTTGCGCTTGATGTGAGCAAGCTCATGAACCAATATCGCTTCTATTTGTTCAGGACTCAGGCTGGTAAGCGCAGCTACAGGAAAAAATACTACCGGTTTGAGCCAGCCAATTGTAAATGGCCCGCTCACTCTTTCGCTGAAAAACAATTTCACTTTCCGTGTTATTCCCAGGTTCTTCATAAGCGCTTCCAGCTTCATTTGCCAGAGTTCATTATGATGAAGGTAACGGCGATTCTTATACCATTGTATTTTAAAGAAAGAGGTGACAAACAAAATGAGCTGAAGGATGACTCCCAAAACATAAACTGCGCCTATCTCAAAAGCATATCGGTGAACAGTACTCTTGAAGTCAAAGATCCTGGCTTGTGCTTCCTGAAGCGGCGCTGCATTGCCGGAAGCAGCTACATGAGCGCTATCTGAATACAGCAGGTAAAGCCGTCCGGCAAACAGCAAAAAAGACATCGTCAGAGAGAAATACAGTACCCGGTACCTGAATACCGAATCCATCCAGGGCAATAGAAAAATAATTAATCTGGCTAGTAAATAAATTATAAGAGCCTGCCCCAGCGACTCGTACATGGCTTCAGTGAGCCCATGAACTAATTTAATAGTCTCCATCGTGATTCTATTTTTTATCCAGTTGATCCAAATATTTCTTTATCTGTTCAATTTCCTCTTTTGACGATTTTCTGTTACTCAGTGCCTGCATTACCAATTGCGTTGCTGATCCGTTGAAAACTGTGTCAATTACTTTGTTTAAAATAGTCCGCTTCGTGTGATCCGGATTCATTAAAGCATGGTATACGTGAGTCCGCGAACTCGTATCCCTGCCTACCATCCCCTTCTCATGCATAATCTGCATCAGTTTAAGAGTTGTTGTATACCCAACATCCTCTCCTCTCTCCTCAGAAAGCATTTCGTTCACGTCTCTTACCGTACAGCTCCCCTTTTTCCAAAGATCCTGTAAAATTTCTAATTCGCTGTCTGTTGGTTTTAGATTCATTTTACTACGAATATTTTCGTAATACAATTATACGAACACTTTCGTAATTAAAAAACAATTTTAACTTTTTTTAACTACCTTTTTTATAAACAACTGACTATCAAGGTTAAAATTCAACAAAAAGAATATAAGACATATAAAGGTGAGATAGAGCATGCCGCAGAAAACAGCAGTCAAACAACTGAATGATAAGATAAGGCTTCGTAAGAATTCAGATGAGACTACAGGTGTTTGGCGATTTGTTGTCCGATAAAATTCACTTCTGCATCTTCCCTGAACAATGGCAACTCTGTCTCGTCATCCAGTTTCAGCCATTGACTTTCCTCGTCTTTCTGAATCTTCATATACTCCTTTCCATCTTTGAAAATTGTATAAATCCCATCTTCTTCAGGAAACACAGAATAAGTAACGTCTTCCAGCTCTATATCGAATGGTTCTTGCATGATGCAAACTTATAGAAATTTATCCTATCGTTTGTAAATCTTTCATTATTTAAGGGAGTCAGGAAGAATTGATTAGTTTTAAGATAAATATATCTTTATGAACAAACGCCTTACGATTGCCTCTCTGGCACTATTTCTATTCAGCACCTCGTTCAGAATACCGGAAGGATGGCAGCCCCTTCTGGATACAGGTCTGTCAAAATGGAGAACATACCTGAGTTACCGTCATAAAGATGGCTATCGTGGAGAAGTGCCTAAAGATCAGCATGGAAAAGCCAATCCCCCTGTGGGCTACGACAGGAATGAAGCCAATGTCTTTTCGGTTATAAAACAAGGGGCCAGTCCCGTATTAAGGATCAGCGGAGAAATCTATGGCTGCATTTTCACAAAACAGGATTTCAGCAACTATCATTTGAAGCTGAAAGTGAAATGGGGTACTAAAAAATGGGAGCCGCGTTTACGTGAACCTATGGATTCGGGAATACTCTACCATTCCAGGGGCGAGTGCGGAGTGGATTATTTCCGGTCCTGGATGCTGTCGCATGAATTCCAGATAATAGAAAGAAGTATGGGCGATTACTGGTGTATCGGTACCTCCCGGGTTTCTGTAAAAGCATCCGGGATAGCAGGTACCGACTCTCTTATTTACGACAAGGAAGGGACCGCACACACTTTGGGTACCGGCGACAGCAAGGGGTATTATTTTTGCAAGGCCGGGACAAATAATGAAAAAAAAGAGGGGCAGTGGAATGAAATCGAGCTGATCTGCTTCAATGGAAAAAGCCTGCACATTGTTAATGGCCGGGTAGTGATGGCCCTATCGGCTTTATCATATCGTGACGGATCAGAAATAAAGCCTCTTACCGGGGGAAAGATCCAGCTTCAGAGCGAAGCTGCCGAAGTGTTCTACAAAGACATCCTGATCAGGAAAATTGATCAGATTCCGGCAGAGTACCAGGAGTATTTAGAATGAACCAACCCCAGCCCCACTAAGAAAACTTTTACCGGGGCAACAGGTTATAAAGGCGTATGCAGGAAATTAATTACGATGAATTCGCCCGGGCAGAACTATTGCATTGGCAGTAAAAAATGCAAAAGGAACCGGATCTGTTCGACAAGATTTCCAAAGGAGCTCAAACAAGGATCAATAAGCTTATCCCGGAGAAAGCTCACCGGATGATCACATCCACTATCCAAAAGATGGTAGAGGCCGTCTTATTTGGTGCAAAATATACGACAGCGACGCCGCT
>JBQGEO010000423.1:0-4156 GCA_052039655.1 Pararcticibacter sp. | reverse complement strand
CTGAAGGGTGGTTTTCTTCCATTCTATCCGGTAGTTTACGTAAGCCGCATTGATATTTTCATCATAGATGAAATGATTGCTGCGGCGAGGGTCGTTCTGCCAGGCTTCCTCGAGAAAGCGGTTAAACTGGAAGTTATTATCAGTCTTAACTATACTGCTCTTAAGCCCGGTTTCCAGTTTCATTCGCTTCGAAAGCGGGTAGGTATAATCGGCTTTTAGAGCGTAAATGTGGATTTTTGAAGGTGTATGATTCCGGAGGAGTTCGGGATTTCCGTTCGTTGCGGAAGGACTGTAGTAATAGATGTTATCGTATAGAGTGTTATCATTTCCATAATAGTTCGAGTAATCAAGATCGACCTGCAGTTCCTGTCCTGAGGTATCCAGCACCGATTTAAAATTTACATTGTAGCTAAAGTTGCGGTATTTATAGTCGCCGTCATTCAATGCCACTACAGAAGAATCGTTCGCACCGCGGGCAGCTCCGATCAGGGTATTGTTGCCATACAGCTCACCTCCGTTGTTGATGTAACCTGTCATTAATGCTCCTATCGTATTGTTCTTATTGATAAAATAGTCGGCACCCAGTTTAAAATTATTGTTCTGATTTTTTCTGTCAGAGCTACCAAACTGGTAGAAGTAGGTGTTTTTACCGGCATCAGAGTTAATCCGGTCGATTTTCATATCCTGGAAACGCTTGTTATTGGAATAATTATAATTCCCGAAAATGTTAACGTTTTTGTTTCTGTTGTTAAAAGAGATTCCGGCATTGGATTTATATCTTTTGCCGTACCCCCCGCCCGCATTTAACGTCCCGTTGGTTCCGTAATTTTTGTTTTTCTTCAGCTTTATATTGATAATGCCCGCTTTCCCCGCTGCTTCATAACGGGCAGAAGGATTATTAATGATTTCAATGGATTCGATCTCATTGCTCTGCATGTTGCGTAAGAAGTTAGCCAGGTCGGCATTGCTCATATAGGTCTGCTTTCCATCTACCATGATCATAACACCCTGCTGTCCCTTCAGAGAGATATTATCATCTTTGTCTACACTAACACCAGGAGCCTTCTGAAGAACTTCGAGTGCCGTTGAGCCAACAGAAACACTACTGTTTTCCACATTCACGATCAGCTTGTCAGCTTTGCGTTCGATAAAGGGCTTCTGTACTGTGATGCTCACTTCTTTAAGTTCACGGCTTTCAGGCTGTAACAGTATCGGCTCCACGTGGAACTGCGGGTTTTGCACAGTAAGACTGAATGATTTGCTAGTGAACTTTTTAAATCCGACAGAGCTTACAGATACAAAATATTCTGATTCTTTCAGTCCCCTGAAATTAAAATGCCCTTTGTCATTTGTAAACATTGTTTTAATCAGGCTGGAGTCTGCTTTCCTGAGAATAGACGCCGTAGCATAATCAAGAGGCTTCTTTCCTGCATCCGTTACGGTTCCTGATACGCTTAGCTCCTGTGCTTTCAGTGAAAAATGGAACAGGAAAGGAATGACCGGTGTAAATAGAAGCTTAAACAAAGTTGGTTTCATTTTCGTGCGATTAGTGTTCTGAAAGGAGCATACCAATCCTGTAAGGGCCGTGAGGCCCTTTTCAGGATATCTTTTAAATTTTATCGTTTATTTAAGATGTTGTCTTCTTTCAGTACTATGACGCGTTGCCTGTGGATAAGGTTACAAGATATCTTCATAAATTTTACTCGGCTTCTCTCTTCTGTCTCAAGCTGTCTATTGCGCAAGTCATCCCATCCGTCGTCATTATCCACCGGGATGGGGTCTCCCATTTGCTTTCAGAAGGAACACATTCATCAAGGTTATAATTGTGAAGGCGGCCATTTAGCTCGCGGTCAATCACCAGTTTTGTATTTTCAGGTACCTTGAGTATTACTTTTACTTCGTGTCCGCGGTACGGCGTATTATCGCTTAAATAAAAGTATTTATCGAAAGTAATAACCGAATCCGATTGTACAAACCGGTAGAGCGTCTTCTGGGCTGCTTTGAGTGCCGCTTCGAAATTTCTGCCCCGAGCAGTGATTTCTTTTGTAACCGAATAAGTTCCATCTGTACTTTTTTCGATGTAGAAATCAAATTTGGTAGCCATCCCGATCTCGTTGTCTTCGTCATCGATCAGTATCCGGCCGGCAAAGCGGTCTTTGGCGATATCGTACCGGAGGCTGTCTTCATGTGTCAGGAACTTGGCTGAGTTTTGACGAAGGTACAGGACGGATGAAGGTTTCAGCACGGTAGTTTGTTCAAACCGGGCATCTTCCTGGAATTCTGAACCTACTTTTGAGCCGTAGAATACGGCCATACCTAAGCCGGTGATCCATAATATCAGCATGGCAAACGAACCGGTTTTAGTGATGACCTTACGGTTAAACAATACGCGGATTGCAAAAAGTACCAGAGCAACTAAAGGTATTAGTACCAGTAAGAAGGCACTGAAAAATATAGGATTCCGGTATTCAGGGTTGATTACATTGATAGGGAACACCTGGAAACCAGTGGTATCCCAAAATCCAACGGCGAAGATCAATCCCATAATCAGGGAGAGCAGTGCCAGTACCCCGCTGAAAATAATTAGTCCCCCGATAATTTTTACAAACAGCACGACTGCTTTTCCTATGAAATCCCCCGTGTTCCGGAAAAATTCGGAAAAGAAATCACCAGTCCTCTTAATTCCGGGTTTGGCTGAATTATGCAAGTCGTTGAGATTTCCTCTGACGGCTTCAAGCTCTTCGTCGAAATTCTTCTTAAAATTCTGAAGATTGATGGGTTCTCCTTTCATGGCCATTTTTTCCGTCCGCGTTTTTGCAGCGGGCATGACAATCCATAGGATGGCATAGACAATCAGACCGGTTCCCCAGAAGAGTGTGATGATCAGGGCGATCACCCTGATCCACCTGGCTTCCATGTCAAAGTAATGGCCTAGCCCGGAGCATACTCCGCCGATTATCCGGTCGTCTGTATCGCGATAGAGCTTTCTTTCAGCTTTGAAGCCAGAGGTACTATAAGGATTTTCATCGTCTTGCAGGTCAAAATCATTGACACTGCCCATCCGGGCTGTAATCTCAGTTACGTCCTGAACGACGATCACTTGTTTATTCTGTTCAGCGAGCCGTTCATTAAACATCTCGGCAAGCCGGTTCTCGATATCTGTGACGATTTCTTCACTATCGGCTGTGTAGGCAAAATGACGTTTTACATCAGTCATATAGGCCCTTAATACTTCGTAGGCATCTTCTTCAATATGGAAGACCATGCCGTTGATATTAATAATAATGGTTTTGTTCATGATGGTATTTTTTGAGGTTAGCTATTGGTTATTAGCCTTTGGCTTATCTTAATATTTTGTTCTTTGTGTTATTGCTTTGAGTTGGCTGTTTTAGTTCAGGCATCGTTACCTGATTCTTTCCTGCCTGTGGAAATATCCACTGCGTATACCAGTTCTTCCCAGGTTTTATCGAGTTGTCTGAAAACTTCGGCGCCTGCTTCAGTAAGCTTATAGTATTTACGCGGCGGACCGGATGTCGATTCTACCCAGTTATAGCTGAGAAGGCCGTTGTTTTTCAGCCTTGTCAGCAAGGGGTATAATGTTCCCTCCACTACCAGGAGCTGCGCCTTCTTCAGCTCGCTGATTATGTCTGAGGCATATATCTCGCCCCGCGAGATAACGGCAAGGATACAGTATTCGAGTATCCCTTTCCTCATTTGGGTTTGAGTGTTCTCTACTATCATGATACAAAGATATATGTTTTGTTTGGTATTATGCAATACATAGTAGTAGAAAAATGAAGTGATGATAGGAATGCCTAGAATTGCCTATTTTTTTATAAAATTTTTATTAAATACTTTCGGAAATTAAATTTTATACCACTTTTACATTTTATTTTAAAACTTAAATGAAAAGACTTATATCATTTTTAATTCTTGCTGTGCTTCTTATTTCAGTGGTTACAGCGCAGGAGCGTATCGTTACAGGTACAGTAACTGGCATAGATGATAATTTACCTGTGCCGGGAGTGAGTATTAGAGTTAAAGGAACACAGATCGGAACACAGACCAGTGGAGACGGGAAATATTCCATTAAAGTGACGGGAAATAACTCAACTCTTATTTTTTCCTATATTGGATATGTGTCTCAAGAGGTGCT
>JBQGEO010000422.1:0-19384 GCA_052039655.1 Pararcticibacter sp. | reverse complement strand
GGGAGTTATTGAACTTCAGGACATTATCAAGCCAGGAATCCAGGAACGTTTTGAAAGGCTTCGCCGGATGGGAGTTAAAACGGTGATGGTAACCGGCGACAACCCTCTTACAGCAAAATACATCGCCGAAAAGGCAGGGGTTGACGACTTTATTGCCGAGGCAAAGCCTGAAGATAAAATGAACTATATCAAACACGAACAGGCCCAGGGAAAGCTGGTGGCGATGATGGGAGACGGAACAAATGATGCTCCGGCTCTCGCCCAGGCCGATGTCGGGGTAGCGATGAACAGCGGTACACAAGCCGCCAAAGAGGCGGGAAACATGGTAGACCTGGACAATGACCCTACGAAACTTATTGAAATTGTTGAGATCGGCAAGCAACTGCTGATCACACGGGGCACGCTGACAACCTTCTCCATTGCCAATGACGTCGCCAAGTATTTTGCAATTGTTCCGGCACTGTTCATCGCTTCCATCCCGGCTCTTCAGGGACTGAATATTATGGCACTCCATAGTCCCGAAAGCGCTATACTTTCAGCCGTGATCTTCAATGCTATTATTATACCGATCCTAATCCCCCTGGCACTGAAGGGTGTGGCCTATAAGCCACTGGGCGCTTCCGCCCTCCTTCGCCGGAACCTGCTACTTTATGGCCTCGGGGGAGTAATTGTCCCTTTTATCGGGATCAAGATGATCGATTATCTCGTTGCACTCTTTATTTGATTCATAAAATGAAAAAGTATTTTTTTCAGTCGTTAAGACTCACCCTGATCATGCTGGTATTACTCTGCGTGATATATCCCGTCGTTGTCGCCTTCATAGCCCGCTTTTCAGAAGGCAAAGGTGGCGGAGCGGCAATCCTTAAAAATGGGAAAAAGGTCGGGTATGCTAACATCGGGCAATCGTTTACCAGGCCAGGATATTTCTGGGGAAGGCCCTCGACAGTTGGATACAATGCTGCAGGATCAGCAGGATCCAACAAAGGCCCGTCTAATGCGGACTATCTGAAAGAGGTAAATAACAGGATCGACACTTTGCTGAAATATAATCCCGGACTGAAGAAGAATGAAATCCCTGCTGATATGGTGACTGCCTCCGGCAGCGGCCTTGATCCCGACATATCGGTAGCAGGGGCAAGAATCCAGATCTCCAGGGTAGCTAAAGCCCGCGGCATCAGTGCCGAACAACTTGAAGAGCTCGTAGATCAGGCGACAAAACCTCCTTTTCTCAACCTCTTCGGCCCGTCAAGAGTAAACGTTCTTAAATTAAATCTTTCCCTTGATAACCTTTCAAGGTAATTTCTGCTACAAGCAAATCATTCAAATGAAAAAAGTTTTTATTCTTTCCGCTGCTTTAGGAGCAGCCTGCACATCTTACTCCCAGGAAAACCCGTTGAAAATCTCGGGTTACCTGGAGACCTACTACGGCTACGACTTTAATAAACCGTCGGATAATAACCGTCCCGGATTTGTATATTCGCATAACAGGCATAACGAAGTGAACCTCAATCTGGGCTTTGTAAAAGCGGCGTTCGACAACGGAAATATGCGGGCAAACCTTGCCTTGATGGCGGGTACCTACGGCAACGCAAATCTTGCAGCAGAACCAGGAGTGCTTAAAAATATCTTTGAAGCGAATGCGGGAGTGAAACTCTCCCGTAGTGCAAACTTCTGGCTCGATGCAGGGATCTTTTCATCGCATATCGGCTTCGAAAGTGCCGTCTCGAAAGACTGCTGGGTGTTAACCCGGAATATCTCGTCAGAAAATACCCCTTATTACGAATCAGGTGCAAAGCTATCTTATAGCACAGAAAACGGGCAGTTCTCTGCCGCTGCTTTGTTCCTCAACGGATGGCAGAGGATGAACAGGCAGAATGGAAACAGCCAGGCTGCGGGAGGGCTGCAACTCACCTGGAAACCCTCCTCGAGTCTCACTTTTAACTACAGCAATTATCTTGGCTCAGAAGGTGACGACTCCGTCAGGGTAAAGAGGTTGTACCACAATTTCTATGGCATTGTACAAATGACGAAGGACCTGGGATTAACCGCTGGGCTGGATTACGGAATACAGCAAAGCGCGAAGGGAAGCAGCCGCTATCAGCATGTGGTCTCGCCGGTTGCTATTGTCAGGTACCGGATGGCAGAAAAGTGGGCGGCGGCCGGCAGATTTGAATACTACCGGGACAAGGATGGTGCGATCATTTCTACAGGAACACCTTCAGGCTTTGATACCAGGGGCTACTCATTGAACATAGATTACGCGCCATTTCCAAACGCCCTTTTCAGAATTGAAGGAAAAGTATACGACAGTAAGGACAAAATATTTACAAGAGAGGGCAATCCTGTTAACTACAATGCTGCTATAACAGGAAGTATCGCAGTAGCATTTTAAAATCTGATGGATCAAAGCAGGGACGATTCAGTACGGCAATTCCTCGAACTCGTCAAAAGATCAAGACGGGGAAAATTTAAGATCTACATTGGCATGAGCGCCGGCGTCGGTAAAACATACCGGATGCTGCAGGAGGCTCATGCCCTCCTGCGTAATGGCATCGACGTCAGGATCGGTTATATTGAAACACACGGCAGAGCCGAAACTCATGCACTTCTGGAAGGCCTTCCCCTGATCCCCCGGCGTACTATTTTTTACAAAGGCAAAGAGCTGGAAGAAATGGATCTTTCCTCCATTCTCAGCAGGCACCCGGAAGTGGTGATTGTTGATGAACTGGCCCACACGAACGTCGAAGGGAGTAAAAATGCGAAGAGATGGCAGGACGTGACCGATATACTGGAAGCCGGGATCAATGTGATCTCTGCACTTAATATTCAGCATATCGAAAGCCTGAACGGGGAAGCGGAGGAAATAACCGGCGTTAAGATCTCTGAGCGGGTTCCCGACCGGGTGCTGGAAATCGCAGACGAGATCGTGAATATTGATCTCACTGCGGATGAACTGATCGGGCGCCTCCGGGAAGGTAAAATTTATGACAGCAGCAAAATCAGGCAGGCTCTCAGCAACTTTTTTCAATCAGACAAGATCCTGCAGCTCCGCGAGCTGGCATTGAGGGAAGTTGCCCATCATCTTGAAAAAAAAATCGACACAGAGATCCCCAAGCAGATAAAACTAAGGACTGAACGCTTCATGGCTTGCATATCGTCAAACCAGGAGATTGCCAGGACCGTTATCCGCAAAACAGCAAGACTTGCCTCTTATTACCGCTCACCCTGGATCGTTCTCTATGTCCAGGCAGACAGCGAAAGCGGGCAGCGGATCCGGCTGGACAAGCAACGGCACCTGATCAATAATTTCAAGCTGGCTACAGAACTGGGCGCTGAAGTAGTGAAGATCAAAAGCAATGAGATCACCCGCACCATTATGATGGAGGCAGAAAAACGCGAGGTAACTACCATTTGTATCGGGCGGCCACACCTTAATCTGCTCCAGATAATACTGCGGACAGCTATCTTTAGCCAGCTTTTAAGAAAGATCGCTGTCACGGACACCGATTTAATTATATTATCATAAAAGGCAATGAAAATAAAAACCAAGTTGAGACTGGGATTTGGCTTTCTGTTCGTCATTATCATGGCATTCGGAGCGATGGGCATCTACTATATAAACCAGATATCTGAAAGCTCGAAAGTGATCCTGAAAGACAACTACGAAACACTACGGTATACCCGGGCAATGGAGGAGATCCTGAATGAACACCATGTCCCTCTTAAGGGCAGGGCATTAAAAACATTCAACAGAAACTTCCTGTCTGAGTCCCGCAATGTCACCGAAGAAGGAGAAAGCGAAGAAGTGCTGGCACTGAAGGAGCAGGTTAAGATCCTTAACAGCAGCACGACCTCTGCCGGCGGGCGGGACGCTGCTCTGCGGCAGGTAAGAAAACATCTTCTGAACATTGAAGACCTCAACATGCAGGCTATAGTGAGGAAGAACAATGCCGCTCAGGAATCGGTTAATAAAGCCGCTGCCTACCTGGGGTTAATCGGCTCGTTCACGTTCCTTATACTGTTTACCTTTGTTGTCAATTTTCCCGGCTATGTTGCCAATCCGATCAGGGAGCTGTCTGAAGGCATCAGGCAGATCAGCCGCAGGAACTACAAACAAAGGCTGCATTTCAAAACAAATGATGAGTTCGCTGAACTTGCTGCTTCATTCAACGAAATGGCCTCGCGCCTTGATGAGTGGGAAAACAGCAGCCTGGCAACGATCAGGTCTGAAAAATTACGTATAGAGGCGATCATAGAAAACATGCACGACCCGATCATCGGCCTAAACGAGAAAGCAGAAGTGCTTTTTATTAATAAAGCGGCGGAAAACATCCTGAACCTTGATCAGCAAAAAACAACAGGTCAGGTAGCCACGGAAATAGCCGCCGGCAATGATCTGCTAAGAACCATCCTCGATAAAAATGCGAATGACAGGTTACTGAAGATCTTTGCCAACGGAAAAGAATCGTTCTTCAGCATGGAAAGCCGCGAGATAGAGGTACCGGCCTACCCGGCGGGAGATACAGACAGAGCATTCCAGGTAACTTCTGTCCCGGCAGGAACGGTGTATATTTTACGGAATATCACAGAATTTAAGGAGCGGGATGAAGCTAAGACCAACTTCATAGCAACTATCTCACATGAGCTTAAAACCCCCATCTCGTCTATCAAAATGAGCCTGAAGCTCCTTAAAGACCAGCGTGTGGGAAATTTAAACGGGGAGCAGGATGAGCTGATTTCGCATATTAAAGATGATACTGACCGGTTACTGAAGATCACCACCGAGCTTCTTGACCTCTCGCAAGTTGAAACAGGGAACATCCAACTGAACCTAAAGCGCACACATCCCCTTGAAATCGTGAACTATGCCATAGAGGCTATGCGTTTTCAGGCCGCGCAGAAAGGAGTGCAGCTTGAGCTCATCAGCAGGCACCATCTTCCGGATATCAACATAGACACTGAAAAAACTGCCTGGGTACTCATCAACTTCCTTTCGAATGCACTCCGTTACAGCAGCGAAAAGTCAAAGATCATTATCCAGTTGAACCAGGTGAACGGTGAGATCGAGTTTTCGGTAAAAGATTTCGGAAAAGGAATTGAAGATCAATACATTCAGCGACTCTTCGACCGTTATTTCCAGATTCCGGCAGATGGGCAAAATAAGTCGGGATCGGGCCTGGGGCTGGCAATCTCAAAAGAGTTTATAGAGGCCCAAAACGGCAGGATATGGGTAGAAAGCGCGTTGGGAGAGGGCAGTAAATTCAGTTTTGCTATTCCTGCAGCCGGCTGACACTATTTCGCTGCAGGGATCTTATATTCTTCCATCTTCCGGTATAAGGTGGTGAGCCCTATCCCGAGAAGCCGGGCAGTCTCCGTTTTACTGCCACCGGTATGGTTCAGTACCTTCATAATATGCTGCTTTTCCATGGTCTGCATATCAAAAACAGGCCCTTCGGGCAATGAGGCATTAAAACCTGCAGGAAGGAGGTCTGCGGTAGCTACCGGGTCATCTGCAAGGATCGCGACACGCTCCATCACATTTTTCAGTTCGCGGATATTTCCTTTCCAGGGATGTGTATTCAATGCCCGGATAAATCCGGAGTCCATCGAAAAGGGCGGCTTATTCATCTTCTCAGCAAAATCATCCAGGTAATATCCTGCGAGTATTCCGATATCTTCCCTCCTTTCCGAAAGAGATGGCAGGGCTATTGTAAAGACCGACAGCCGGTAAAAAAGGTCTTCTCTGAAATTTCCTTTCTCAACCTCTCTCTGCAGGTCGCGGTTAGTCGCCGCAATAATTCTCACATCAACCGTAGTTGGCCTTGTATCTCCTACTTTGATAAAGCTTTGACTTTCCAGTACGCGAAGCAGCCTCGCCTGCAGGGAAAGATTCATCTCTCCTATTTCATCGAGAAAGATTGTTCCTTTATTTGCTTCTTCAAAGAGCCCCTTCTTATCCTTCAGCGCCCCGGTGAAAGCGCCTGCTTTATATCCAAAAAGTTCACTTTCGAGCAATTCGCTGCTAAAGCCACTACAATTGACAGCAATGAAGGCCTTTTCTGCCCTCGGACTTCCATAATGAATAGCATTGGCAAACACTTCCTTACCCGTTCCCGTTTCGCCCTGCAGCAGAACTGTCGTATTAGTCTTAGACACCCTTAAAGACAGTTCAACCGCCTTTTTTATCGCAGCAGACCGGCCGATAACCTGATCGAATCCATACTTCCTTTTGGTTTTGTCGCGTGGGAGTGCTTTATCGCCTCCCAGGCGTACCTTCTCCATTGCCTTCGCCACAAGCGGGATGATCTTATCATTATCATCTCCCTTGGTGATATAGTCGAAGGCCCCTCTTTTGATAGCGGAAACGCCGTCTTCAATGCTGCCAAAGGCAGTGAGGTTTATCACTTCGACAAATGGCTTGCTTTGTTTTATTAAGCGGACGAGCTCTATCCCATTGATGTCGGGCAGTTTCACATCACTGAGAACAACGTCGACGTCCTCCTGGTTAAGTATCTTCAGACCGTCTTTTGCTGTATACGCCTGTAAAAGACGGTAACCTTCCAGCTCAAGGATCCGGGAAAGAAGTCCGGCCAGTTTCTTTTCATCGTCTATCACCAGTATCGTGCCTTCCATAAACAATATTATTTTGTAAATTAACGAATTAAAAAGATCAGGGTGCAAATTAAAGAAAGCTGTATCTTTTTTTCCCGGCCAACGTATAAGGGTAAATCTAATTAACGCATATGATTGTAAATAGTGGGGCACTTACTCAGCAGCCAAACGCCTGCATTTCTGTTTGTGGTATACCTCAAAAGCCGGATCATCATCAAAAAGCGGATCTAAGCGGACAATTAAAAGAATTTTTTACTCATATATTTAATACCGACAGCTGGCCTGCCAGATGGCATTGCGGTATCTGGAGCGACTTTCATGGCTGGCTGTATATTTTGTCGGACTTCGCTATCTGGGCAGCATACTTTGCTATCCCATTCCTTCTCTACCGTATTATCAGCAAGAGGAAAGACCTTCCCTTTCCAAAAATGCTGTGGTTGTTCAGTGCGTTCATCTTCCTGTGCGGAACCAGCCACTTCCTTGATGCGGTGATCTTCTGGTGGCCGGCTTACAGGCTGAGTGCACTTGTCCGCTTTGCCACGGCAGCGGTGTCAATCAGCACTGTTTTCGCCCTGTATAAAGCACTTCCGATGATTTTTAACCTGAGAACAGTAGACCAGCTTGAAGCTGAAATCTGCGAGAGAAAAAAAGCAGAAGAAGAGACCCGTCATCTCCAAATACATAAAAAGGCGGCTGAGGATCTCATGGCAAAAAAAGATGAGTTTATCAGCATTGCCAGCCACGAACTAAAAACACCGGTTACCAGTGTAAAAGCATGCCTGCAGTTATTGGAAAGAGCTGCCCTTAAGGAGCAGAGCCTGAAAGACCTGTCGCCATTTGTAACTAAGGCCGTCAGACAGATAGACAAACTCTCTCATATTGTCAACGACCTTCTGGATGTATCGCGGATACAATCGGGACAGCTGGAACTATACAAGACCAGTTTTAACCTGATGGAAATGATAAAAGACTGTGCTGACCAATTCAGGATCATGGACAGCAGACACTCCATCAGAATAGACGGAGATCCGCATCTGACCGTTCTTGCAGACAGGAGCCGGCTGGACCAGGTAATATGCAACCTGCTTACCAACGCGTTCAAATATTCACCAGAGAATAAACTGGTGCTCATTTCTCTTAAGTCTTCCGAAAATGGGACAGTAAAGGTTGAGATCACCGACCACGGGATTGGCATTCCGGAGGAAAAATCCAAACAGATCTTCGACCGCTTCTACCGTGTGGAAGATACGTCCCAGTATTTCCAGGGTGTGGGGCTCGGTCTGTATATTGCATCCCAGATAGTAAAACAGCATGGCGGTACTATAGGAGTAAACAGCACTCCGGGTAAAGGTTCAACATTCTGGTTCACCATCTGACGCCCTATAGCAGAAAGGCTTTAAGCGCTTTCTTTGCATAGTTTCCCCAGTCTTTTAATGCCGACATAATAGTTTCTCTCAGCTGCATGGAGTTCACCTGTTTCCCTTTGGCGGGAGCTGCCAGTGTATTAGGCAGCACAGACTGGTCGCTTACCTTCGTGGCAAACCACGTGATATTTTCATGCGGAAGAGCTACTCCGAGGATCATACCCGGCAGTCCGGAGAAAGATTCAGGGCCACCCGAAACAGGGATTTTGTCGGTATAAAAGGCTACCACATAAATGGAATCGAGAATAACAGCGTTGGCACGACGGCATTGATAGCCTGCTATTTCCCGCGTTTGATCTGTTATCTTCCAATTGATCCTGCGAATGCTGTCTTTAACAAGAAAGGTTTCCTCATATACATGCTTCTGAATGATGCTGGTTCCGGCTGACAAGTTAGAGTATATGGAATTGTTCTGCTTCACCATCGGATCGTTTGACCAAAGACGCTGGTTCCCTTCCTGTTCTTCAGCGGGCTTAAACATTGTAATGCTTTTTGAAAAGGTCAGCGTGCTTTTCATCTTAAGGAACTGGGGCTGGCTTTTCACGTACTGTTCATAAGCCTGTTGCCAGAATGAGTCCCCGTCGTTGTCCGCCATATCTTTTTTAATCAGGGCGTACATATTCACGCTCTTCTCAAATTCAATCACACCATCCGTAACAAACCTTGCATACTGGGCAAAGCAGAGGTTGCAGTTCACCAGTAAAAACAAGCCCATGATAATTAGTTTCTGTTTCATGATATTTTTATTGTTTAGGAGCTCCGCCCATCTTGTTAAAATCCCAGATAAGCGACAGCATAAAGTACCTTCTGATATTAGTATAGCTTGTTTCCGTCAGGGATGCCCCTGAAGCATAGCGGTCAAACCCTTTATTCTGGTTCAGCAAATCATACCCTTTAAGAGACAAGCGCAGCTGGTCCTTTTTGGTGAACGTTTTGTCTAAAGAGGCATTCCAGATAAAACGTTTAAAATCACTGTTGAAGGACTCTGTCTTTTCGCGATATTCATAATTTCCGTCAGATGACAGTTGCAGTTTCCAGGGCAGATAAATCATAAATTCCGCCCGCGAGAAATATCCCATCCCATTATTATTTAAGTTCTTCTGGAGGGAGGATTCACTGATATTATAGTTGGGGTTGAACGATACATTGAACTGGTACTTCTTCTCTTTATATTTTGACAGGGAAATCCCCCCCGAATAACTGTATGAACTGGTTTTGTTCAGGGCGCTGTTTATATAGTTATAGTTGGTGTTACCGCTTACATAGAAGCTAAGGCCCGCATTAACCCCGAGCTTTTTAAGCTTGCGGTCGAAATAGGCACTGAGATACATGTTAGTAGAATTCTTGTCTTTTAGATTAAACGACCTGTAGGTACTGTTTCCGGCGGAGTCTACAACCGAGTTACTCACAATAGGATCCATCGTAAAACCATAGGAACCGCTGATCCAGATAGATCTTTCTGTCAGTACTTTATAGGAATTATAGTTTATATCAAAACGGTTTGTAAAAGAAGGCTTCAGGTCTGGATTCCCTTCTGTCACATTCAGCGGATCAGTATTCTCACGCAAAGGCTGGATCTGGCTGATTCCAGGCTGGTTAGTATTTCCCCTATAGCTTACCCGGTACGAACGCTGCTGGGAAAACCGATGCTGGAGACTTGCCTCCGGCATCCAGTTTGTGAAACTCCGTTTAAACCGGGAGCCCGTATATTCGTCTTTCTGGTTAAAGTTCACTGCTGAAACACGGCTGCCGAAGTTGACCGTCGTTTTCTGCCCTTTCCTATAGTTAAAGATCATCCCTCCCTGGTTAGAATACTGATTGAAGGTATAGTTATTACTGAATGTCGTATCCAGCTGATCGTATCTTCCGTCAGGAGACAGGTTAAAAGACCTTCTGTCCGATTGATTGCTGTTGCCCGAAAACCCATAGTTCAATACAACAGAGAAATTTTTCGCAAGGGGTTCTGTATAGGTCAGGTTGCCCCGGAATGACGCGTTATCAGCATCTCCTGTTTTATACTGATCAATATCTCTGGTATCTGTGGAGTCTCCGTTTTTATAGTACCTGATCCGGGATGTCAAAAAGCCTTTACTATCGTTCTGATTAATGGAACCGTTAAGATTCAGCGAGAGGGTTCTTCCCTTTTTTCTGAGCTTCCTGGTCCAGAGCGCACTAGCGTTGAAAATCTTACTGTCGCCGTCGTTCGTAACCCTCCTGTTTTCATCATTCAGCATCATTTCGTCCCCGTCCCTGTTGAAAGAAGTATAATTCGTCCGGGTCTCATTCCTCTTTGCCGTCCCGTCAACGGATATCCTTAAAGTAGAAGTGGTATCAAACTTCACCTGATAGGTAACATCCAGTTTTTGGCGGGTGACAAAATTATCAAATAACTGGCTGGAGTTACCGAGGATCACACCGTCCGACAGATTTTTCTGTGAAAGGACATCCTTTGAACCCTCGACACCAAGCGACCCTATTTTATAATTTGCATTGACAGACTGTTTGTCGTTATCCCATTTACTGTCGTAATGAGCTCCTGCATTCTTTGCACTGGGGATCCCTTCGCCGTTATACCGTCCGTCAAAAGAATCCAGATCGTCTCTGCCACCCCCCATGATCATAATCCCTCCGTCATCTGTAAACTCGACGTTCGAAGCAGCTCCGTATTTCGTGTTGTCGTCCCAGCCCAGACCTGTCTTTCCGGTATTCGAGATAGTTCCATAAGCTGCGAACTTTTTCTTACCCTTGAAGGCATTAAACATAGCCTGTCCTTCGTAGAACTGGTCATTGCCCCCCCCTGCATCCGACTTTCCAAAGAAGCCGTTCTTCTTGTCTTCCTTCAATTTCAGGTTTATAGTCTTGGTTCTTTCTCCGTCATCTATCCCGGTAAACGTTGCCTGATCGCTCTTCTTATCGTACAACTGCACTTTATCCACCATATCGGCCCTTACGTTTTTGGTCACAAGAGTAGGGTCGTCACCAAAAAACTCTTCCCCATCCACGAGGACCTTCTGAACCGTCTGCCCCTGTGCTGTTATCTTCCCGCTCTGGTCTACCTGGATTCCCGGCAACTGTTTGAGCAGGTCTTCCACTTTAGAGTTCGGCTGAATTTCGAAACTTCCGGCATTGTACTCAGTGGTATCTCCTTTTATCTTAATGGCGACTGCCTTTCCTTTTATAATAACGTCCTGCAGAAGGGTTGACTTCAGGATCATGTTAATATTACCGAAATCGACCTCTCTTTTGGCCGAGTCAAGGGTGAAATGCTCTACATAATCAGCATAACCGGGATAGGTCACCAACAGGATCAGCTTACCCTTAGGCAAACCGGAGATAGAAAAGGCCCCTTCGCGGGAGGCCCTGGTAAACTTGCAAAGAACAGAATCTTTAGCTCTTAAAACGCTGACCGAGGTGTTAAGCAATTTAATGGAGGATGCGGTATCACCGACAACGCCTTTAACGGAGAAGCCGCTTTGTGCGGACAGACAGGCTGGCAGCAAAAAAAACAGGCTCAGGAGAATTTTTTTGGCTAACATTACATTGGTTTTTTCTGGTGCCAATGTATAACTAATTTCTTAGTCACCCAAATGTTTAACACTTATTAACAGATTTTAAAACACTCACCAACAATAGCTTAAAACTGCGGCGATTTTACAGGCTTCATCGGGTTCGCAGCAAACCATTGCATGAAACCGTCCCATTTTACCTTGTTCCTGGCAAGCCAGAAATTAAAGGTAATTTCGTCGCCTTTCAGTAGCAGCCAATGGTTGTAAGCTTCGAAATGTCCTGCATCAGCAATGCGTTTCTGGTAGTCAAAAAGTGCATTAGGATATGCTTTGTCAAAGGAACCGTTAAAATATCTTTCCATGAAGCTTGTCCTGATCCTGTCGAGGGAATTGATGTCGATCGTCTCTTCGTTTTTCAGGGCCAGCAGCAGCAAAGGTTCATATACGCCCATACCGAACGGAGGCTTCATCTTGTTTCCGCCATTGAAACTACCCATATCAATTGCGGCGCTTTTGCTGAAGCTTACACTGTAAGAACTGTCGGGCATCAGTTTGATCTCACTTTTGTAGGTATCGAACAACAGCTTACTGATCTCTGCGGTCCTGTCGCTGTTACGCTCAATATTCATGAAGATCTCCCCATAGATCATCCCCTTGACTTCTTCAGTAGAGCCGCAATATATTTTTGCCGCCCAGTAATAGTTTGACGAAAACCCGGGTGCCATCTCAATGCCTTTCTCGTAATAAGGCAATGCCTGCGTATACCGCTTCTGCATTAACTCCATGTTTGCCCGCTCCAGGTAGAGCTCTCCGGCAGAAGGAAACCTTTTTATTCCATCTTCATACGTGCTGACGGCCTTTTCCCTGTGGCCATTCAGGTCGTATGAATTACCGAGCAACTGATACACCCTTCCGAAACAATCCTTATGAACCAGCAGCCCGGTCAGGATCTCTATACTTTTTGCATACTCCTTTTTCAGATAATATGCATAAGCCGATTCATAAGGATAAATAATATTTCCCGGATCGAGCTGCATGCATTCTTTAAGAAGCTGAAGAGATTCATCGGTCTTGCCGCTGTCCATTAATTCAATAGCCTGATCGCCTTTCTTTGCAGCGCGTTCGCTGTTTGTCTGAGAGAAGACGTGAGAGCAGGCAAAAAGAAGGAAGACGAGAAGACAGGCGCTATATTTCATTTTAAGGAATTTGAGAATCAAACCGGAATTATTATCATTTCATACCGAACACCTTATCCAGGAAAGACGAGATGTAGTTCACGGTGGGATCAAACCAGGGCTCAAACAAGCAAAACGTATGAGGAGAATCCGGGAATGACTGCACCTCTGAGTACACATTAAAAGACTGCAATATTTTCCGGAAATCGTCTCGTCCGGCATGCATCCGGTCGACCGAACTATTGATAAAAAGAAAGGGAGGACTGGTCTTTCCTGCATGCGTTAAAGGAGAAGCATCTTTCCAGAGACCCGGCTTTTCTGCTTTCTTATAGCCGAACCAGTAAGTAGCAGCCGAAATAGATTTAGTATCATCTCCCTCGCCCGATTCGGGATGCACAAAAGAGAGTGTTCCGTCAATATCAACGACGGCGTTCACGCCGGCTGGTACCTTCTTATTTCCGTCGGGGTTTTCGAACCGTTTATCAGCGTTGGTAACCCCGAGGAAGGCCGCCAGCTCCCCGCCTGCCGAAAAACCTAATGCTGCTATTTTTTCCGGGTTAACATGATATTTCCGCGAATTCTTCCTGATCCAGCGTACTGCTTCTTTCAGGTCGTAAACAGCAGCGGGATAGAGAGCCTCGGTCGAAAGCCGGTATTCTACCGTAAAACATGCCGCGCCTGTAGCCGCAAGCCTTTGCGCAAGAGGAATATGCTGGCTCCTGTTTCCGCTTCTCCAGCCGCCGCCGTGGATAATTAAGACAGCGGGAGTTCCCCCCGCCTGTCTTCTCTCAACGGGATAAAAAGCATCCAGCCGAAGTTCTCTGCCTCCAGTCCCGAAATATACTATATTCCTCTCTTCCTTTACATCAGCTGAAGGCTGCTCTTCCACCAGCCTGATTTGCGGATACTTTTTCTTTGCTGATTTAAATGCACTGTATGTGGTAAAGCTGGTATCCGGCTTACCCGTTAAACCGGCAGTCATCTGCGCCTTCACCACAGGAGCCAGCAGGCACAATCCCCAAAAAAGACAGAACGGTTTCATTCGTTTACCAGCCGAAAATCTCTTCATAATAAGCAACATTATACGTGTATGACGCGCAAAGGCATTTTTTAGTCTTTAAATTGAAAGATTTAATATCTTAGCAATTCAGTTTTTAACAGGCATGCAATTTAAAGAGGCGGAGGCATTTATTCTAAATAAGCTGAAAAATGAGCTCTCCGGTCATTTGACTTATCACAATGCCGGCCATACGGAAGACGTGGTCAGTGCGGTGAAAATGATCGGAAGAGAGGAGGGGCTTGATGAATCCGAAATCGCCCTGCTTCAGACGGCCGCTCTTTTTCATGATACAGGATTCTTATCCGGCCCGGAAAATCATGAAGAAAAATCCTGTGGCATCGCAAAAGACCTGCTGCCTGCTTTCGGATATGCCCCGTCAGATATTGAAACTATCTGCAGGCTGATTATGGCAACAAAGGTTCCGCAAAAACCCGGAGATCTGCTTTCGGAGATTATCTGCGATGCGGATCTGGATTACCTGGGAAGAGATGATTTTTTCATTATTTCTGAAAGGCTTTACGAGGAACTTCGCAGCATTAACCCGCGGCTTACCCGGCAGCAGTGGGATCTTCAGCAGATCAGCTTTCTCGGGAAACACCACTATTTTACCAGGACATCCATACAACACAGGGAAGAAAAAAAAACAGCACATCTCAACTTATTAAAATCAAAAACACCAAACACGATCAATGAAAGATAACGGCCGCCGCTTTTCGCCAGTCATAACAGACTTCATTTATGCTATTTCGGGTATATTATTTTGTGGATTTGCCTTACAGGGCTTCCTGGTACCGAATAAGTTTTTCGACGGAGGTGTCACCGGAATCTCTCTTTTGATCCACGAGTTGTACCACATTAATATCGCGATAGTAATAGTCATTGCCAACCTTCCTTTTATTATAGCTGCGGCATTCCAGGTAAACAGGAAATTTGCGCTGAAAACACTTGCCTGTGTCCTTGGGCTTGGGATCTGTCTCCTGGTAGTACCCTACCCGGTTATTACTTCCGATAAATTGCTGATCTCGATCTTCGGAGGCGTCTTTATGGGAATCGGTGTCGGGCTGTGCATGCGGGGAGGCTTTGCCCTTGATGGTATTGAGGTACTGGCCCTTTACACATTGAAAAGAAGCAGCTTTACCATCAGCGAAATTATCCTCGGAATAAATATCATCATCTTCCTGATTGCAGCGGTACATCTGGGTCTCCCGACTGCCCTGTATTCAGTCCTCACTTATTACACGGCTTCGCGAACGATAAATTTTGTTATTGAAGGTCTTGAAGAATACACCGGCGTTACTATTATATCAGGAGAAAGTGAGAACATAAAGCAGCGGCTGGTCCTTGAAATGGGAAAAGGAATAACGGTTTATAAGGGAGAAAGAGGGTTTCTGAAAGAAACCTACAACATCAGCCAGCCCTGTGATATCGTGTTCACGGTTGTAACGCGTCTTGAAGTACGCAGGCTCAGGAACCTGGTGCATCAGGTAGATCCCAAGGCGTTCGTGTTTACAAATACCATAAAAGAAGCTGCAGGGGGGGTGCTGACCAGGAAAGAAAGGCATTAGCAGGTGATTCACCCGCTAATTATTCGAGCACCTCGTAGATCATTACCGGAGCACTTTTATTCTTCAGAACAACCTCTCCAACCTCGTTGCATTTGAACGACTCGCTTACCTGGCGGTAAACCTTTTCGCTTATTACGATCTGTCCGGCCCTGGCTGCTGACTGAAGCCGCTGTGCTACATTAACCGCATCTCCAATGACGGTATAATCCAGACGCTTGAGGGAGGCCGATCCGATATTGCCCGATATCATTTCTCCGGAATTGATACCGATCGAAACCGCCGCTTTAAACTTCTTATCCCCGTAAGATATCTCTCCGGCATTTTTCAACTGATCCCTTACAGACAATGCAGCTTCAATTGCCCTGTCAAGATGATATTCTCCCCGGAATATCGCCATCACTGCATCACCGATAAATTTGTCTACCTGTCCTGACTGAGCAATTATTTCCTTTACAATCAAATCAAAATAGCGATTTACCAGTTCTACTACCGTATTGGCCGGGACATTCTCCGTGATCGCTGTAAAGCCGCAGATATCTACAAACATCACAGAAGCTTCAATACTTTCATTTGAAAGCAAGGAATTCTCAAATTCTCTATGGGTCATAAAGCTAAGGACATTCTCGTCGACATACATCCTTAGAATATTGTTTTCCCTTATGGCCTCTATTGTTTGTCTTAACTGGTTCACATGCTGAACCGTCTTTTCCATGGTCACCTCCAAATCGTCAAAATTGACCGGTTTGCAGATAAAATCGTAGGCGCCCCGGTTCATTGCCGTACGGATGTTTTCCATATCTCCATACGCGGATACCATTACAGCCTTTGTGAACGGACTGGTTTCGGGCAATTTAGTAAGCAGGGTGAGACCGTCCATTTCCGGCATGTTGATATCACTGAGAATAATATCGATATCCGGATGCTCTTTCAGTGCACTCAGGGCTTCCACCCCATTGTTTGCAAAAACAAAGTCGTATACCTTCTCTCTTATCTTCCGTCTGAACTTCTGTTTAATAAGAAGTTCGAGATCTGTTTCATCGTCTACCACTAATATTTTAGCCATTATATTCTATATTCCTTATTTTCTCCTTCAGTTTATTAAAGTCAAGCGGTTTGGTAAGAAAATCGTCGGCGCCTAAATCCAGCGCCCGCTGAAGGTTTTCGGGGTCGCCATATGCTGTGATCATCATCACGAGGGGAGGTGCCAGAGGATGCTGTTCCCTGATATTCTGCAATAGCTCAAGACCGCTCATGCCGGGCATATTGATGTCTGACAGAATCAATACAACTTCTGAAATGCCTGTGTTAAGAAAAGACAGGGCTTCCTCACCGGAGAGCGCAAAGTTCAGCTCAACGTCCCCTTTCCGCATTTCTTTCCTGAACAATTGCGTAAAAAGAGGTTGCACATCAGCCTCGTCATCAACTACCAGTATCTTCATATATCTTTATTGTTCTAAGCCAGCGGAAGCAGGATGGTAAACTCAGCAAATTCTCCTTCTTTCGAGTCAACCCTCATCTCGCCGTTGTGCCCTTTTGTGATAATATCATAGCTAATAGAAAGCCCAAGGCCGGTGCCTTGCCCGGCGGGCTTTGTGGTGAAAAAAGGCTGATACAACTTTTCCAGCACAGTTTCGGGAATACCCATCCCGTTGTCACTGATCACTAATTCCAGCATTTCCGTCCCCTTATCCGAAACGATCTTCCGGCTCGACACCCACACAGCAGGGCCATACGTCTCCGGCTCTATCTTTTTCTTTTCAGATACAGAATAGAAAGCATTGTTGAATATATTAAGCAATACCCGCCCTATATCCTGCGGCACTGCTTCAACCATTCCCACTGAGGGATCCAGATCCGTATGCATAGCCGAATTGAAGGATTTATCTTTTGCCCTCAGACCATGATAACTCAATCTCAGATATTCATCAGCAAGAACATTGATATCAGTTGGCTCCTTCTTCCCTGTATTAGTCCGCGAGTGCATAAGCATCCCCTTTACTATACCGTCTGCCCTTTTCCCGTGGAAAACTATTTTGCTGAGATTTTGCTTCAGATCCTGGAGGATTTCACCGGCATATTCTTTATCGCCCTCAGAGATATTTTGTAAAGGCCCTTCTTTTAACTCCTCCAGAAGTTCTGCACTCACTTCTGCGAAATTGTTGACGAAATTCAGGGGATTTTGTATTTCATGAGCTATTCCCGCTGTTAGCTCTCCCAACGAGGCGAGCTTCTCCTGTTGTACCAGCTGAGTTTGCGTTGCCTGCAGCTGCAGGACTATTTTTTCAAGCTCTTCCTTTTGTGCAAGAAGTTCGCCTGTCCGCTCCTGCACCTCAATCTCCAGTGCCGCTTTCCGTTCCGCAATGATTCTGTTCTGCTCATCTTCGATCAGTCTCTTCAAGCGTTCCTTTTCCTGCGATTTTTGCTGCTTCCGGAGAATAAACACAAACGCCAGCAACCAGACAACCGCAAACAACGTTGCTGCTGAAAAGTAGTCATCCCATCTTTCATAAAAGTCCCGGTTAAGTAATTTAACAGAGTCCTCAACCAGAGCAACGAAAAACATTGGTAAGACAGCAACAATTACCGGCCTGGCCTTTCTGAACTCATGAACCTTCAGTACAGCACCGATACTGACGAACAGAAGAAAATTCCAGATCCAGTTAAACCAGGGCCTTGCTGAAGTAACTGCTTCAACAACGAGCAATGCAACAATAACAAACTGAACAAACAGGAAGACATCCTTCCATTTCGGATAAACAGAAGATCCTTTCAGTTTCTTATTGAGGTATTGAACAAGAAATAAGATTGTCAGAAAAGGGAACAGCGACATGGATCTAAAAGTAATTAAAATCTCCTTTCAAACTATCCTTTTCTTTTAAAGAAGTATAACAGAAAGCAATTACCGGAAAATGGTGTACCTTTTTCCTGATAAGGTATGGATGTCTCCGGCAGAATGGAGACATCCAGTGTAAAAATCAAATCAGCTTGGCTTCAGAACTAATTTCCGTATCCAAAAGTTTTGAAATAGGGCAATTTTCTTCGGCATCTTTTACTGCTTCCTGGAATTGCTCCTCCGTGATATCCGGAACTTTCCCTTCTACCACCAGATGAGATTTGGTAACCGCACCATTTTCAAATGTGATCTTACAGGTTGTGGTGAGCTGGTCCGCTGTAAAGCCTTTTTCATTCAGAACAAAACTTAACTTCATAGTAAAACATCCGGCATGTGCTGCAGCCACCAATTCTTCCGGATTAGTGCCGACCCCCTCCGCAAAGCGGGAATTAAAAGAATACTGCGTGTTGTTTAATACCGTACTTTGAGTACTCAAATGTCCGTTTCCATCCTTTCCGGATCCGTTCCAGACAGCAGTTGCATTTCTGATCATGATTTAATTAGTTTTTACGGGTATTTTCCCTCTGTTTCAACTTTAGCAAAACAAAGGAGTATGGCTTTGGTTTTTTTTACAACATCTAAAACAATTAAGACACCAATGAAATTGCCGGTCTTGTGACTGTATCCTTACCTCCCCGGCAGTAGTGGCACAGTTAATTACCACTCATTTTTTTCTTGTCATGCTAGCAGGAAGCTCACTCTGGACATATTATGGTTTCCAAAAGGACGATGTTCCGATCATTTCCACGAGCATTTTTTCCATACCTCTTAATTAATCCATCCTATTTTCAATATTCAGGCACAATAAAAATACAAAATACCCAAAAATTCCGTTTAAATATTATATAAAAAGCAAATTTCCAATTAAAACACCGGAAATTTAACTAAAAAAATGACATTAATCACAACAAAAACACATAAAACAATAATTAAAACCACTTAAATTGAAAAAAATTGAAAAAAAATGATTTTTTATTAAAAAATTACTTGACAAAAGAATAATTACATACTATATTTGTATCAACAAAGAAAAAAACTACAGGAAGATATTAAATCAGGTGAAGCAAAAGCTTCGGAGGTTCGAATCCTTCTCCTGCAGCTCCTTTCAATAATTTAGGTTTATAATTGGTTAGTTTGAGCTCCTGCCCA
>JBQGEO010000421.1:0-7652 GCA_052039655.1 Pararcticibacter sp. | reverse complement strand
GGCTCGGCCACCTGAAAAATTGCCTCTTTAAATTTTTGATTTACGGCTACATAGCTGTCCCAATAACTTTGTTCGTATTTAGCATAGGTTGGGTGATAATGAAAGACGGGCCAGAGTGTTTCGTTTGAGAAACCTTCATAGTAAAGATTGATCTCTTCCTGTGTCAGGAACACAGGATAAAGATTCATTTCCTGTAATTTACCAGTAATCTGTGATTTATGTTCTTCAGAAGATACCTCCACTCCCGGCCATCCCAGCCACATATTGTTCCCCTGGCGATAAATTGAACCCAGGCCGGTCGCCAGCCCTCCTTCACTTTGCCTGAATTCCATCTCTCCGTTATTCTCTTTGATTTTAACAGGCAGTCTGTTTGAAACTATAATTGTTTTCATTGTGGTCTCCTTGTATTAAAAGGGCAAAAAAGGCTTAGTGTTTGAAGAAATTCATTTTTATACATGAAAAAGGGGCAGCCTTGAATGCGAAAACCGCAATATAAGAGTCTCGGTAACGGACTTACGTAAAAAAGTTGTGATGATCGGATCATGGAGTTTTCCACATAAGTTTTCCACAATTTGGTAGTAAAAAAGTTAATTTATCAGAACCATATTATTAAAGGCGTGTTAATAGGTTGTTAATCAACTGAATGAAGGACAAAAAACCAATCGTTATGACACGGAACAGAGCTTTATCCATTAAAAACTGGATTAGAACTATGGGATTCGAACTAACTAAATCCCATCAGCTGGATCACCGGACTAAGAAAATCAAGTATTATACGCTTGGTAATTTTGGAGTATACGAAGAAATTACCCCTACTAAAAGTACAGCAGGAAAAAAACAGAAGTTTATTTCCTGGACTCCCTGGGGTGATCACTTTGAAGTGAACTCTGTTCGTGACCTGAGTCAGGCGTATCACAACTTTGTGAACTACAGTCCCAACTAGGTAACGCGTTAAAGAAGGCTGAAGGTCAGAACAGAGCCCTTCAGTCTTCAGCTCAATGTTTCTTCTAAATAAGCCTTAGTTTTTCCAGCTTCTCTCCCAAAACTTCAGATATTTTCCGGTAAGATTCAACGCTCCAGCCTGCAACGTGAGGCGACAGCAAAACTTTTCCGCAATTTACCAGTTCGTCAAACCAGGGCTGCTGACCCAGGGCGGGAAATTTTTCAGATTCAAGAACATCAAGACCTGCCGCAGCAATTTTTCCGTTCCGGACAGCTTTGAGTACAGCCTGGGTATTAACAATTTCGCCTCTTGCCGTATTTAAAAACCAGATGGGTTTCCTGAAGTGAAAGAGATATTCATCATCTACCATTTGCCGTGTTTCCCTGGTTAATGGAATATGGAGACTTAAGATATCGGATTGTTTGACTATTTGTTCCATGCTCGCTTCGTTCGCGTATTCGTCGCTAAAGCCGGTTTTATATTTGTCGTAGGCGATGACGTTCACTCCGAATCCCGATAGCCTGCGGGCAAATGCCTGTCCCATAAAGCCATAACCGATAATTCCAACGGTCTTTCCCATTAGTTCGACTCCGCGGTTTCCTTCACGATCCCAATTGCCATTGCGGATCTCCAGATCTCCTTTTTTCAGGTTATTCATTAACGACAGGAGAAGTCCGAGCGCGTGCTCAGCTACTGCATCACGGTTTCCTTCGGGAGCATTTATACACGCGATGTTTCTTTCACGCGCAAACTGCTCGTCAATATTGTCCATGCCGGCCCCTGCCCTGGCGATAAAACGCAGGCGGGTTGCTGCTTCGATAATTTCCCTGTCAATATTAAACTTGGTTCGGATGGCGAGTCCATCGTATTCATGTATGACACTAAGTGTTTGCTCCCGTGAATAGCCGGGGCAATCGTCAACGAGATATCCCAGTTTCTGAGCTTTTTCTTTGAAAGCCGGATGAAGTTTATCTGCAATGAGTATTTTAACCATTTAAGCTTACGGATTTGGAATTTTACGATTCATGATGGGAAGGTATTGCGGATCAGCGGGCATCCTGCAGTAAATTGGTGAGGTTGACGAAATCCGTTACACCGAGTTGTTCTGCGCGTTGGTCGAATACAGGCTCTGTACCCATTTTGTCTTTGCTGATAACTGAGGAGAGCGCGTTTCTGAGAGTTTTGCGTCTCTGGTTGAACCCTGCTTTTACTACTCTCCAAAACATATTTTCGTCGCAGTCCAGCTTTGCCGTTTCGTTCCTTGTAAGACGGATAACAGCAGAAAGCACCTTGGGGGGAGGGTTGAACACCCCCGCTTTGACGGTGAAAAGATATTCTACTTTATAATAGGCCTGGATAAAAACACTGAGAATTCCGTATTCTTTCGTGCCCGGGCCTGCCGTGCAGCGTTCTGCTACTTCTTTCTGAAACATTCCGACCACTTCAGGGACCTGGTGCCGGTTTTCCAGGATTTTAAACAGGATCTGTGAAGAGATGTTATAAGGAAAGTTTCCGATAACTGCTACTTTATCACTGAAGGTATCTTTAAAGTTTAACTCCAGGAAGTCTCCGTTTATCAGCCGCTGACCCAGCGATGGGTATTTTTTCTGAAGGAATTCATAAGATTCTTTATCCAGATCGATCAGATGTACCTGATATTCTTCCTTCTGAAGGAGGAAGTCGGACAGAATCCCCATTCCCGGACCTACCTCGAGTACCTCAGTATAGCGGCCTGCCGGCCTGAGGCTCTCTACTATCTTAGAAGCGATGTTTTTATCCGTGAGAAAATGCTGTCCTAAATGTTTTTTTGCCCTAACCATTCTTGTCTTTTAACTTGCCATCCTGCCGACAGTCACCGGCCGGAACCCGCAGGTCACAGTTTTTAACCACGATCTGCTGGTTGTGCAGACTACAAATTACGGGATTTAGTATCAGAAACGATATGATAACCGGCTACAATTTTATCAATCCTTCATCTTCCCTTAGAGATTACTTTTTAGATGAAAAATAGTTAATTTGCAAAAATTATAGTACAGCATACTGCGAAGTAAACTAAAATGAGCGAAAAGATTAAAATTGGTATTTCAATTGGAGATATAAACGGCATCGGACTAGAGATCATCCTAAAAACCCTTTCAGATCATGCAATATATGACTATTGCACCCCGATTGTATATGGTACTACCAAGGTTGCATCTTTTTACCGTAAGGCCTTATCCATGGGTGACTTCAGCTTCAATGTTATTTCCAGGCCGGACCAGGCTAACGGGAAACGGCCGAACATGATCAACTGCTGGGATGAAGATGTTAAGATAGAACCAGGTTCTGCGAGTCCTACAGGTGGCAAGTATGCCTTTATTTCTCTTGAAAGAGCTGTATCTGATCTGCTTGAAGGAAATACGGACGCACTCGTAACAGCACCTATCAATAAGCATACTATTCAAAACGACAGTTTTAATTTTGCCGGTCATACTGAATATATCCAGCATAGAGCACAGGCGAAAGATTCACTGATGTTCCTGGTTGGCGAAGATATCAGAGTGGGGGTGGTCACCGGTCATGTGCCCGTCTCCCAGATTGCTTCGGGAATTACGAAGGAGAGTATCATTTCGAAGCTGGAGCTAATGAAAGAGAGCCTGAAGAATGATTTTTGGGTTCAGAAGCCTAAGATCGCTGTGCTCGGTCTCAATCCGCATGCCGGAGATAACGGTCTGATCGGGACAGAGGAAAAGGATATCATCATTCCGGCAATTGAGGCTGCAAACGAAAGCGGGATCTTCGCTTTTGGTCCGTATGCAGCTGACGGTTTTTTTGCGAATGGTTCGCATATGAAATTTGATGCTGTGCTGGCTATGTACCACGACCAGGGTCTTATTCCTTTTAAATATATTGACTTTCATACGGGTGTGAATTTCACTGCCGGCCTGCCTGTTGTACGGACGTCTCCGGACCATGGCACAGGCTACGATATCGCAGGTAAGAATCTGGCAAGTGAAAGTTCTTTCAGGGAGGCGCTTTTCATGGCAATGAATATTGTTAAGCGCCGGCGTGAAATGGCTGAGCTTACCTCAAACCCTCTTAAGATAACCAAGCTTTCTAAAGACCGCGATTAGCAGATGGAGTCGCTGCACCTCTGATAAGTGATGGAGTTGTGAATGGGATAAGCATCAGAGGTAAGGGGAGGAATCATACGGGCATAAATGAAAGGGACAGATGTTCTTATGGGGTTTTGTGATATAATTTGGTAAATTTATTTGTACTAATTCTAAATAAGAATATTTTTGCGGCATATATCAATCCAAGCACGCAATTATGTTCAATTTGTCCGAAGGTATCGCCACAAAAAATCACTATTCATCTTTGTTAAATTCACGGTTTGTTCGTTTCTCTTTGTCTCTGGCGCTGGTGATCCTTGTTTCAGCGGCTTCTTTGGCACAGGAAAAGAATGTATCTGCAGAAGGGATTGTCACTGGTCCGGACGGACATCCTCTTGCTTATGCCACTGTAGCTGTGGAAGGAGCAAGGAGCACTTTGACCAATGAGCGGGGATGGTTCTCGATTAAAAACATTGCTGCAGGTACTCAGCGATTCCATATAAGTCTTATCGGATATAAAAAACTATCCAAAGAAGTAAATATTTCAGCCGGTTCGGATGCCCGGCTTTCTTTCGTTTTAGAACCGGAGAATACTCTGTCAGAAGTGGTTGTCACTGCCGGGCGTAAAGCAGAAAGTATCAATGAAGTACCGTCTTCCGTGAGCATCCTGACAGAACGGGATGTAAAAGAACAGCAGAATGTAAATCCTTCTGTTGCCGCCATTCTTGGTAATACGGTGCCCGGACTGGGGACTGCGACGAATAAGGCTACTAATTCTGGTCAGACATTACGCGGCCGCCAGGTGTTGGTACTGATCGACGGGATTCCACAATCGACACCACTGATGAACGGAAGCCGGGATATCCGGACCCTTGATCCAGCAGTTATTGAAAGAGTGGAGGTGATAAAGGGGGCGACGTCTATTTACGGAAACGGGTCGGCGGGAGGAATCATTAACTTTATTACAAAGAAGCCTTCGCCGGATAAGGCATTTTCGGGAACTACGAGTGCGGGACTTAATGGAAATGTTGCACATCCTTCGCATACAGGCGGCTACAGGCTTTCCCAGACATTTTCAGGATCGGTGAACAAATTCTCTTATCTGGTTAGCGGGACTTATAATTACACCGGAGTATTGAAAGATGCGAAGGGTAATGTAAATGCCCAGGCTGATGGCTTAGGCGAAAATTCGCTGTACAATACATTTGTGAAACTGGGTTACAAACCCGATGAAAACAGCGAGATCCTGGCTTCTTACAATCTTTTCAGGAGTGTACAAAACAGCGATTACATTAATGTGACTGGCAAATATGGTGAATCTCCATCTGTAGGAATAAAGGGGGATGATCCGGGGAAACCGGCGGGTACTCCTTATAATCATAATGCGTTTATTACATATCGTCATAAATCACTTCCTCTGGCTACTTCCCTGGATGTTTCTGCCTATTACAACGAGTTTATTTCAATGAACCGGTATGTTGAAAAGGGTACAGCCTGGTACGGTCCCGGCCAAACGAAAATACAATCTTTCAAGAAAGGATTGCGCGTAACTCTGAATACTCCCTGGAAGATGGGGACATTCGGGAATGGGGAACTGACCTATGGCCTTGATCTTTTGAATGATCGTACAAATCAGGTGCTGACTGATGGAAGGGTTTACATCCCTGATATGAACATGGTCAATCTCGCTCCTTATGCCCAAATGAAGCTTGATATTTTGACTGATTTTGTATTGAAAGCCGGGGTTCGGTATGAAAATGCAAGAGTAAAAGTAAAGGATTTCAATACGATCGCTACCGGGCCTAACGGTGAGGGGAGCATAGCGGTATCAGGCGGAAAAATTCCTTATAACGCGACAACATTCAATGCAGGTTTGCGCTATGTGAAGTTTGATGTGTTCAATCCTTTCATCAGCTTTTCGCAGGGCTTTGCGATTAACGAGCTTGGGCGTATCCTCCGCCGTGCTACCAGCAATACGCTGGAAAGTATTGAAACGGATCCTGTTATCACAAACAATTATGAAGCAGGATTCAGCAGCAGGATCGGAATTTTCAACCTGACAGCCTCTTATTATATCAGTACCTCTAAACTCGGAGCCAACCTCGTTGATGTTGGTGGTTTCCTGGTAGCGCAAAGAGAGCCTGAACGGATACATGGGTATGAGGTTGCGGCCGATGCTTATCTCAGCCGTAAATGGACAGCGGGGGGGAGCTATACTTTTGTAGAAGGAAAGGCAGAGCAGCAGGATGGTACGAAAGTATATATGAACGGCTTGCGTATTGCGCCTTCAAAGGCAACGGCTTACCTGGCGTACCGTCCTTCCGGCTCGCTGGATATGCGGGTATTCTGGGTACATACAGGAAGCCGTGACCGTTTTGATGTTCGTTCAAACGGTTTGTATGCTAACAGTGAGGGCCCGGTTAAATCAATCGACCTGTTTAACCTGTCTGCCAGTTATCGTTTCAATAGTAAATGGTCTGCGGGGTTGGGTGTGGAAAATCTCCTGAACACTTCTTACTACCCGGTAGTTAGTCAATACCGTGCATTAGATGCTGAATACGTAAGGGGCAATGGAGCTACTATGAATCTGAATGTGTCGTATAGTTTTTAAATGCTCATGGTAAAAAAGACGTTTTTGCTGATACACAAATGGCTGGGCCTGGTTTCAGGCCTTGTCGTTTTTATAGTCAGCATTACAGGTTGCATTAACGTCTTTTCGGATGAGCTAAAGGAACTTTTTTACCGGGACAGGCTCTTTACGGAAAGGGTTGAAGGTAAGCCGCTTCCGTTTAGTTTTCTTTTAAAACAGGCCGAGCATGCACTTGGTCCTGAATACCCGATCTCCCGCTGCGAGATTTATCCCGGGGCAGGGCGTACTTGGGTCTTCAGGGCATCGTCGACCAATGCAAGTGCCTTAGGGCACTGGAATTACTATAAATATTACTTTCGCGTATATGTTAACCCGTTTGACGGAAAGGTAGTGTATGTTGAGGATACCCGCAACGAGTTTTTTCAGCTAGTGCTCAGCATGCATATGCACCTGCTCCTGGGAGCAAAGACAGGCGGTCTTATAACCGGGATTTCAACCCTTTGCTTTTTTGTTTTATTGCTGAGCGGCCTGGTCCTCTGGTGGCCAAAATCCTGGAAGCGGAAGCCAGTCAGGAGAGCTTTATTGTTAAAGAGGGGAGTTGGAAGGAAGCGTTTAAATTATGATATTCATAATGTCGGAGGTTTTTACATTCTGATCCCGGCATTGCTGATCTCTCTGACGGGATTGGTTTTTGCCTTTGACTGGGCTGACCAATCGGTGCAATATGTTGCTAACGGGGTCCGGAAGGAGAATAAGCGGCAAATCCCGGTATCATCTCCTAACAAGAGTTATAATTTTTCTGCGGCTGACCGCGCGATCGGGAACCTTATCGCTGTTCACTCCTCTGCTGACGTATTTTCTATCCGTTTCAGAGAAAAGGACACTGCTCCCCTGGATGTACAAGTGAGAATTGCCGAAAAACGGACCCATGAATTTAAATGGTATTATTTCGACCGTAACACCGGAGAACTGCTTTTAAAATACGGCGATAAAGATCTCAAAGGAGGTGAAAAGCTCAGGAGTA
>JBQGEO010000420.1:0-4967 GCA_052039655.1 Pararcticibacter sp. | reverse complement strand
GACCGAATACAGCATCACCATGCTTTTCGAGATCTATTCCCAGACCATTATCCTCTACAATAAGGCAAACGTTATTCCCGACTACAGATGTTCTCAGGTTCAGATGGAGGCGCCGCTTCGGTGACCGGTACTTAATAGCATTCGAGACCAGATTAAACATGATACTGTAAATAAAGCTTCTGATACTTAAAAGATGATCGCACTGCGAAAAATCACTGCTTATTAAGGCACCGCTCTCCGCAATTTCATCCAGCAGAACATGCTTGATCAGCTCGAGCTCCACACTGAAAATGATCTCCTCTTTTCTTGTCTTTGCTCCATTCCACAGGATGGTATTGAGGTCCTTCACCACATTATCCAGATTCACAGCTTCAGTGCGGATATAAGAGATCAACTGCTGGTTAAAAGAATTATCTTCGGTTTCAAATATCGAAGTCAGCCCCAATATTTTAGTAATAGGCGACCTCAAATTATGAGATATGATATAAGAAAACTGCTTCAATTCTATGTTGCGCTGGATCAGATCGGCATTCATCTTCTCTCTCTCCTGCTCCGCTTTCTTCCTGTCGGCGATGTTCACTCCCATACCAAATATCAGAGAACTTCCTTCATAACTGACCATCTTTCCTTTCAGATAGTACGGAATTTCGGTTCCATCCCTGTTGACAAGGCAGGTTTCCACCCCGCCGGAACCTTTTTCCTGTAATTGTTTAGCCCTTTCAATTACCTTCTCTCTATCTTCTTCCACTATAAAATCGAGCATTGTACGGATCCTGATCTCATTTTCGGTATACCCCAGAACGGTCTCAAAATTCTTATTCCAATAGAAGAACCTACCCTTATTGTCGAATGCATAAAATATTCCGGGAAGGCTGTTCATGATCAGCTCGGAGAGCTCGCGTGCCTTCTCAATCTCATAATCGGCATTCTTTCTTTCTGTGATATCGTTGATTGTTCCTTCCACTCGCACTAATTCTCCGTTCTGCATCTTTGGAACTACTTTAATTTCTATCCACTTAACAGAACCATCTTTATGAAAGATGCGGTATTGGGTCAGCGTTTGCCTGCCCTGCATGTGGAGAGGCTCGTCTTTAAGCACTCTTTGCTTATCGTCGGGATGAATCACCTCGAACCAGAGTGACGGATTCTGATAAAAATCTTCCACTTTATACCCGTAGATCTTTTCGCAACCAACCGATAAATGAATATACTCTCCCTTTTTTATATCCCTTGAAAAGAATCCTTCATTAACCGCATTGAAAAGCCTTGTAATCTCCTTGTTAGCTTCCTCCAGCTTCCTTCTTGAGGCAACCTGCTCCGTAACATTGACGATAAAAAAGAACATCCCCCCCGGACTTCCGTCGTTGCTCCTATATGGCTGAAGAGTAAACGAGAAAAAAAGCTCTTCAGACTCATCGTCCTGCCTGAAGGGTGCTTCAACTGCACTGAATGGCTTCCCGGTTTTATAAACATCATCCAGCACCCGGATAAAATCATCAACCCCTGCACCTTTGAAAACCGATCCGATCGTCTCGCCTATAATATCCGACCTGCCAACAAGTTTTAAAAACAAAGAATTTGCCATTCTGATCCTATGCTGCGGCTCTTCCAGCAACGCGACAGGTGACGGCAACTGCATCAACAGATTATTAATTATGCTTCCCGCATTATCATTATACATACTGAACCCTTCCTTTTAGCGTAAACCCCTTCAACGCTTCTTACAAGTTCTTTTTTAATCAAAAAAGTCATAACAGCTTCTACGAACAAAGCCTGCCGATGTTGCACGGCGACCCTATGTATCTTAAATATAGCTACTTATACAAAAACCCAAACCCCAATTGATATAAGAACCAACATCTGCCGCTTTTGTTGCATTCAAGCATATCAAACCTTTCCAGCATTTCATTTGTACTTATAACAAAAGCGAAATAATATGAAAGCAACACACATTAACTTATTTCTTTTTAGCCTGATCTTGTTTCTGTCGAGTTGCGAACTCGTAGGCGACATCTTCAAAGCTGGAATGTGGACAGGAATCATAGGATTGATTCTGGTAGTCGTATTAATAATCTGGATCCTCAGAAAAATTTTCTGATAATCCGGTTGAATGGCCATCCGTTTGCGCTTGATGGCTTCATGGTTTATAATATCAAGATATGGCAGCCTGAATTATCCAGGTTCCTGTTTTTCAGTTTAGTGCTGGTTGGCTGCTGCAGAAGCTGACCGGATTAGGAGAACTTCTTTTACACTCTGTAAGCTCTTTAAGTGAACTAAATTTCAGAAGGTTTCAGGCAGAAACAGTGAATACACAAGCTAATATTAATCAACTGATTAATATTGTTGTTTAAACCGAATTTTACTCTTTATATTTGCAGGACAGAAATGGCAAAAGCAGAATCAGCAGAAATATCGACAGAAGAAAAGATCAGGCAGGCTGCGCATAAAGTCTTTACAAAGAAATGCTATGCTGCACCGAGAACCCGGGATATTGCAGAAGAAGCTGGTATAAACCTGGCATTGCTAAATTACTATTTTCGTAGCAAGGAGAAGCTTTTTGCCAAGATCATGACAGACAGCCTCCAGCATTTCATGACAGGCATTAAAGCAGTACTGAATGATGAGACTACTTCTCTGGAAGAGAAAATTGAGCGCATTGTTATCAACTATACAGATATGTTCATGGATGAGCCCGACCTTCCCTTGTTTATTATGAGCGAAGTCAGAACAGATCCCGACAGGCTTCTCACCCGCATGAATATCAAGGACTTTATTTTTTCCTCTCATTTCATGAAGCAATATCAGCAATATGCGAAAGATCATAACAAGACGCCTATTCATCCGATTCAGTTCATTATAACGATTATAGGTATGACCGTATTTCCTTTTATAGCCAGCCCCCTCATACAGAAATTAGGAGACTTAAATCCCAAAACGTTTGATAACATGCTGGAAGAGAGAAAGACGGTGCTCCCCAAATGGATTAAAGCCATTATGGACAGCGATTAAATTTTTTTACACCATAATTAATCAAACGATTAAATAAAATGATAAAATCAAATGAACAATGGTAAGATAAAGGTAATGAGGATACTGCTTCACCTGGCACTGGGCTTCTTTCCTGCTATCGTTTTCCCGCAGGCAAATCCGGTTTTAAGCATTGAACAATGTTACTCCCGGGCACGCGAAAATTATCCGTTATCAAAGCAGCATTCACTTATTGAAAAAAGCAATATTTATTCGCTCGAAAATATTTCGAAAGGGAGGCTGCCCCAGATCTATATCAATGGCCAGGCATCGTACCAATCCGGGGTCACAGAGATCCCTGTTCACCTGCCAGGGCTTGATGTACCCGTTCTTAACAAAGATCAGTACAGACTATACGGTGAAGCAAACCAGGCCCTGACTGATCTGATCACAGTAAAAGCGCAAAAAAGGATCCAGGATGCGGACAATCAAATTCAACAGCAAAGTCTTGAAACAGAACTTTATAAGATTAAGGAGAAGATAAACCAGTTGTTCTTTGGCGTTATACTACTGGAAGAACAACTTCGCCAAAATGAATTAACCAAGAAAGATATCTCTCTCGGCATCGATAAAGTGACAGCTTCAATAAAGAATGGAACCGAATTCAGGAGCAGTCTCGATAAACTAAAAGCTGAAATGCTGAAAGCCACACAAAAAGACATTGAGCTTAAGTCGGCACGCCGTGCATACCTCGATATGCTAGCCGCATTTATAAACCAGCCGCTGGATGATTCGGTGAGATTAGAAAAACCAGCCGAACTATCGACCGCCAGTCAGCTAAACCGCCCGGAACTGAAGTCATTTGCTGCACGGAAGCAGGCTTATGACTATCAGACTAACCTCCTGAATATTCATGCATTGCCGAAATTTTCGTTGTTCGTACAGGGAGGTATCGGCCAGCCCTCCCCCGTTAATATGCTTAATCCGGATATGTCGGGCTATTATATTGCGGGCTTAAAATTAAACTGGTCGATATCCAATTTCCACACACTCAAAAAAGAAAAGAAACTCAATGAAATTAACCAGGCCCGGGTGGGGGTTGAACAGGAAACCTTTGTTTTTAATACCAGGCAATCTTTACTTCAGCAGAACAGCGAAATAGTGAGGCTCAGGGAACTGATCAATACGGACATAGAGATTGTGAAACTGAGGACATCCATTAAAATAACAGCAAACAGCCAGCTTGATAACGGAGTGATAACGGTTAATGATTATGTAAAAGAAATTAATGCAGAGGACCAGGCCAGGCAAACCGCCAGTCTCCACCAGATACAGTTGCTGATGGCACAGTACAACTATAACACAATCGCAGGAAACTGAGCCTGCCCGTAAAACGACATCTTAAATTTTAATAAAGATTATAATGAACAGATACAAATCAAGTATGTTAAGCATCGGAATTGTTCTTCTGGTATCATGCCATCAGGGAAGCGAATACGATGCATCCGGAACGTTTGAAGCGGAGGAAACGATCATCTCAGCAGAAGCTTCAGGAGCTCTTAAATCATTCAGTCTGGAGGAAGGACAAAATTTAAATGCCGGAGATAACATAGGATACATAGATACTTTGCAACTCTATCTTCGAAAAAAACAGCTGCGAAGCCAGATCCTTTCCACACTTGCACAAATTCCGGATACACATACACAACTGGCAGCCCTTCAGTCGCAACTGCAAACGGCACTCAGGGAACAAAGGAGGTTCACGAAACTGGTAGAAGCTGATGCAGCGACCCGAAAACAACTGGATGACGCATCAGCACAGGTGGATCTGCTGAAGAAGCAGATTTCAGCACAACGATCTTCACTGGACATCACCACCACCTCCATTCAGCGTCAGACCTCTCCTCTGGAAATACAGGTGGAACAAATTGATGATCAGATCAAAAAAAGCGTCATTGTAAACCCCATCAGCGGTACAATTCTCACGAAGTATGCCGAAA
>JBQGEO010000419.1:0-4842 GCA_052039655.1 Pararcticibacter sp. | reverse complement strand
AATTCCGGTAACCGAGGCTGGTCACACTGATAACGAATTGTGAGGATTGCACATTCCGGAAGGTAAAGTTCCCGTCTATATCCGTTCTCGTAAACAGGGAGTCCTTTGGAGAGGTGAGCTTTACGGTTGCAGCAATAACGCTGGTTCCTGTCGAATCGCGGACAACGCCGCTTACAGTTCTTCCGCTTTGAGCAAACAGGAAGCCGGGAGCCAGCAGAATGAAAAGTAAAGGCAATAATTTCCTCACTAATATTGTTAAGTGTGTGTTTGGCATGATTATATGACAGTGATTAGCGCTGCAAGTTTAAAACATATTATCCGGACATCCTATGAAAGATACGGGCGGGTGAAATAATGCGACAAACAGCCTTATTTCTGAGATGGTTGCTATATCTGGTGTCCCATGTAGGACAAAAGAGCTTCCCGGCAGTTATCACTGACCGGAATTTCAGCCTCGGGGAGAAGAACCCGGTTCTTCTTAAATGCAAGCAGCTTATCAAGGGAAATAATATAAGAGCGATGAACCCGTAAGAACTTGCCCTGCGGGAGCTTTTCTTCCATATGCCGCATGCTTAAACGGGTAATAACGGGTTTGGGGTTATGAACGAGATAAATCTTAATATAGTCTTTCAGGCCCTCAATATAGAGGATATCCGGTATGTTGATCCGGACAAGTGAATAATCCGCATTCACAAAAAGATATTCCTGCGCAGCAGAAACCGGTGCATCTGATTGATTTCTGAGTAAGAATAACTCATTTGCTTTATTAGCAGATTTAAAAAATCTCTCAAATGGAACCGGCTTTACAAGATAATCCAGTACATCCAGGTTAAATCCTTCAAGTGCATATTTTTCATACGCCGTAACCAGAATGATCATTGGAGCCTTTGCAAGGCTCCCGATAAACTGAAGGCCCGAAAGCCCGGGCATCTGAATATCAAGAAAGATCAGATCTACCTGCTCACGGCTGAGGAAAGAAGTTGCCTCCATCGCGTTCCTGCAGCTTCCGGCGTGCTCCAGGAATGGAACCTGGCGGATATTATCTTCCATGAGTTCGATGGCAAGCTTTTCATCATCAACAACTAAACAACGTATCATTGCAGCTTTATCTTCAGGTTTGACACAAAAGTATTTCCGTTTTGCGATGTTTCCATTTGATAACGTCCCCGATACAAAAGCTCGAGGCGTCTTTGCATGTTATAAAGGCCTATACCTGAACTTTTATCCTTCATCTCATTAAAGGAGGCTATGGTATTCTCCACCGTAAAAGAAAGAGAACCGGTTTCTCTTTCGAGGCTAAGCTTAATTTTTATAACCGGGTTATCAGCCATTCCGACTCCATGTTTAAAGGCGTTCTCTACAAGTGCAATCAGAAGCATCGGTTCAATTTCGTAACCCGAAAGATCAGCAGGAAACGCCATCTCAAGTTCAAGATCATCACCAAATCTCAATAGCTGTAAATCTACAAAGCTTTTCAAATACTTTACTTCCTGATCCAGAGATATTTTTTCGCTGTTGCTCTGATAAAGCATATACCGCATTAAGCCTGAAAGCTGAATAAGCGAAGGCTCCATAAGATCCGATTTTTTCCTGGCCAGGGAAACGAGGGAATTCAGTACGTTAAACATAAAATGAGGGCTCACCTGAGAGCGCAGAAAAGCCAGCTCAGTTTTAAGTGTCTCATTCTCCTTTTCCTTAAGCCGTCTTTCCTGCCGGGCAGAATCCGATATGATCCTGTAGCTGATGCTAATCCCTAATATGAAAATATAGGGAAGCACAGAATAGAAGGATGTCCCCCTTCGTCCTCTCCAGTGCTTTTTCAGCGGGAACAGGACATCAGAAATCACATTGTGGAACTGGGTGAGCACAATGACGGCAAGCACGATCAGAAGGAGATAAATTATCCATCCCTTCATTCTGTACCATACCGGAAAAAGATAGAAGGCATTGAGGTAAAAAAAGCCAACCAGAAGCATGCTGTTGAAAAGGAACCGGTACTGCATATTGACCGAGACGCGGGGGCCCGTTCCCCAAAACCACCGTAGATTGAGCAGCACATAAAGCGACACCCAGAACAGCACGTGTATGGCTGGGGTAATATACGCCCGGTAACCCTTTTCACTTTTCCCGTCCATCCTTATCAGTCAGCTAGCTGAACTCCTCCCATACCACTGAAATGTTTATAATGGTTTCCACTGCTTTCTGCATATCCTGTACAGATACCCACTCCTGTTTGCCGTGAAAAGCATGTTCTCCGGCGAAGATGTTAGGGCAAGGCAAGCCCATAAATGAAAGCCTTGATCCATCAGTCCCGCCCCTGATACTCTGAAGCTTCGGCTCGAGTCCCGCACGCCTCACCGCTTCTTCCGCAAAACGGATCAGATCGGGATGCTGATCCAGAATTCTCTTCATATTGCGGTATTGTTCTTTCACCTCAAGCGAAAAAGATGAGCGGGGATAACCTTCCATTACTTCCTCTGCAATGGCATGAAGTATCCTTTCATGATTCTTAAGTTCGGCATCATCAAAATCCCTCAGGATGAACTCAATGGTCGCTTCTTCAACAGTCCCCTTTATTGCAACAGGGTGAATAAATCCCTCCTTGGCATTTGTGCTTTCGGGAGACAGACGATCCTTGGGCAGGACGGAAACAATTTCAGATGCTATTTTAAGGGCACTTTCCATATTCCCTTTTGCAAAGCCGGGATGAGAGCTGACACCCTTAATGCTTAAGACAGCATAATCTGCTGAAAAAGTTTCATTCTCGATCGAACCACAGGTTTCCCCGTCGACTGTATAGGCAAACTGAGCACCCAGCTTCTTCAAATCCGCCTTATCGACTCCCCGGCCTATCTCTTCATCCGGCGTGAACAGTATCCGTATCTTCCCATGTTTTATCTCCGGATGCTTCATGAGAAAACAGGCAGCATCCATAATCTCGGCAAGGCCAGCCTTATTGTCGGCTCCAAGCAGGGTAGTTCCATCGGCGGTTACAATATCGTTGCCCTTCTGGTATTTCAGATCAGGGTGATCGGCAGGTCTTAAAACCTGCGTGGGATCAGCGGGCAATATGATATCTCCGCCGTTATAATTCCTGTGAATAACAGGCTTTACACCAGTACCGCTGCAGTCGGGAGAGGTGTCCATGTGTGAACAAAAACAGATTACGGGAACCTCCTTTTCTGTTGTAGAGGGAATTGTTGCATACACATAGCCATGCTCATCCAGTTCGGCATCTGCAATTCCGACCGCATGGAGCTCTTCTACCAGAATTTTTCCGAGATTCTTTTGTTTTTCTGTAGAAGGAGTCGTTTTTGAATAGGGATCTGACTGAGTATCTATCGTTACATATTTCATAAACCGTTCTAAAACAGTAAATGAATAGTCTTTTATAGCGTCCATATAAATCTTTCGTTTAAAATGTAAATGTACAGATGCAAACCGGATGTTAAAACAGCGGAGATAAAATATCATACGTCTCCCTGTACCACTGTCCAGCCAGGATATATCAATTATTTTTTCGTAGATTTCGCACCTTATGATGGAATATCTTAATCAGACGCCGGTAGCAAGCGTTATATTCATTTTTACGCTGGTAACCAGTATATATGCATTTTCAAACCCGGGCATTTACGGAAAATTCATGCTCCATCCCTATAGCGTAAGCAGGGGACAGCGTGTTTACTCGATTTTCACAAGCGGCATGATCCATCAGGACTGGATGCACCTGTTTTTCAACATGTTTTCGTTCTATTTCTTTGCTTTCCCGCTTGAAAGAATGATGGGGCACTGGCAGTTTGGAATCCTGTATGTTGCCAGCCTGGCGCTGAGTGACATGAGCACGATATTAAAATATAAGGATCAGTTCGGGTATAACAGCCTGGGGGCATCAGGAGCTATTTCTGCCGTTGTTTTCAGCTATATTCTTTTTAACCCGATGGCTACTATCGGGGTCTTTTTTATTCCGATGAACGCAGTCGTCTTTGGAATACTTTACCTGGTTTACAGCGCCTATGCATCGCGGCAATCGAGTCATATCAATCACGATGCCCACTTCTTTGGTGCACTGTCGGGCCTCATCATTACGATCATCCTTGTTCCGGGAATAATTCCTGCGTTTCTCCGGCAGCTTGGCATGTAAAGGCTTTAACCTTCGATAAAACTCATCGGGTTTTCAGGATCTTTAATAATCTCAAAAAGGGTGTATCCCCAGGGCTTCCAGAAATTTTCGAGCACCTGGCCATAGGTTTTTACCTGCCATGCATCAAAAACAGGCTTACTGGCAATCCTTAAAGGCATAGCTTCTACATATATAGCCTCATCTGTTGAAAGCACTGAATACTCGGGCAAACGGTTAAACAGGTAGGCAGAATAAAAGAAACGGGCGCAGATCTCCTCGAATTGCACCGGTTGAAGGGTGTTGTCTTTCACTTTTTCAAGAACGCTGCGATGATAATGAGCATTTTCTCCATTGTCCTGAAGGCAGGCTATCAAACCAAAATCGGCTATTCTGAGAGAAAATACCAGAGTGTTTATTTCATCCCTGTAGATAAAGGTGTCATCCGGATTGTGTACAGGGAAGACCCTGATGGTCCATGGCTGCACTCCTTCAAATTCAACCGGCCTGATCAGCGACTGAAGCATCAGGTGAAGGTTCCCGAACTTATGCATTAAGCCCTGGGAAAAATTAAACGGTTCTCCTATTGCCGCCTGCTGCCTTAATCCTGCCCTGACTTCATTATGAATAATTCCATATACCTGTTTTGCCGTCCACTGGAATAATTTTACAGGATCCATAGCATTCACTGCCTCATATCCCAGTGCAAAGGCATCTGATATTTC
>JBQGEO010000418.1:0-3792 GCA_052039655.1 Pararcticibacter sp. | reverse complement strand
ACTGGCTGTTAGAAGCTGGTTAATAACTATAACCAAGAGAGGCTGTATCAGATGATACAGCCTCTCTTGGTTTAATAGCTAATTTTAAAACAGCTAACGGCTAAAAGCTAACAGCCAATGGCTATTAACAGATAACCGCTTCGCTATTTCGCTTCCCATAATAATTTCTTTCCGAAGCCGAGAGTGTTGTCCGTAAATTTAATACGTGTTAATTTTACAGCCCATAATTCGCCTCCGATCGCCATAGCAAACGGATACTTCTTATAGTATACCTTCTGCAGATCAGGCAATTCAGGATCTGTCGCACGCACAAATGAACCTGAAAATTGAATTCCCTTCACTTTACCGGTGATTAGTTTATCAGGCAGCACAGAACCAGCAACTTTGTCATTTTCAAGCCCCTGCACAACATGTAATGTTTCAGGAGAGGATTTAAAAATAAGGCTGTTATATTTTTCACTGTATGCATAAAAGCATGTAGCACAGTAGGGAATACCATCTGTGCACGTAGCCAGTGTTAGAACCGTCTGAGATTGCATAAAGGCAACAATCCGCTTATCAACTTCCATTGCCGGAGACAGAGTTTCAATCATTTTGTCTTTTCTACTTTAATAATATTAACAGGACAATGCTGAGCTGCACTTTTGTTACTTTCATACTCATCATCGCCCACAATAACGGTGAAAAACCCTCTCTTTTCCACGCCCTGTATCAAGGTACATTTTCCATCCTTCCTCGAAATCCGCCACCGGTAATTTGCAGCCTCCACACAGGCATTACAACCTATACACTTTGCCCTTTGCTGAGTAATACGGACCATCAGGCGTCAACAAGTTTATATAATTTATCCGATGCCCTCACCTTTTCCTTCAGGGGCATAGAAAATACATCGCCCTTTTTTACCCTTCCGGTTGCCCGGTCATTCACACGCAGTTCGTTTACTACTGTCTGTACCACCCCTGTGGTTGGGCCGGTGATCAGGATCTCATCACCAATATCAAGCGACTGCGATTCCATTCTGAACTCCCCGGTTCCGGCATTATCGAAATACTTAACTCCCTTACCAAGATATACCTTCTTTTTAGTGGCTTTCGACCCGTAGGCATTACTCCACTCACCAATTTTCCGGCCCAGGTAATAACCTTCCCAGAAGCCCCTGTTAAAAACTGTGGACAGCCGCGCTTTCCAGTCTTCTATTTTACTATCGGTATAATCCCCTGCATAGTATGAATCAATAGCTTCACGGTAACTTTTAATAACTGTAAAAACGTAATCAGCACTCCTGCCCCGGCCTTCAATCTTCAGCACTTTCACACCTGCATCTATGATCTTGTCAAGGAAATCTATCGTGCATAAGTCCTTGGCAGACATGATATATTCATTGTCGATTTCAAACTCTACCCCCTGCTCCTTGTCCGTAACAATATAACTCCTCCGGCAATTCTGAATACATGCGCCCCTGTTGGCTGATGCAAAATCAGAATGAAGGCTCATATAACATTTTCCCGACACAGCCATACACAACGCCCCATGTCCGAAAATTTCAAGCTCAACAATTTTGCCGGATGGCCCTGTAACATTTCTCCGTTTTATTTCACGGGTTATAGCAGCAACCTGCATCAGGCTCAACTCCCTGGCCATCACCATCACATCCCCATATTCAGCAAAGAACTCGATCGTCTCTATATTCGTGATGTTCGCCTGGGTAGATATATGAACATTCACACCTACTTTACGGGCATAATGGATGGCAGCAAAATCAGAAGCGATAATAGCATCCACCCCGTATGCCTTACCTGCATCAACAATGCTCTTCATCAGGCTGATGTCGTGATCATAAAGAATTGTATTGAGAGTCAGATAACTTTTTATGTTATGCTGCCGGCAAATAGAAGTAATCTGAGCCAGGTCATCAATTGTAAAATTGTTACTGGACCGTGCGCGCATGTTAAGCTGCTCAATTCCGAAGTACACCGAGTCAGCACCAGCTTTAATAGCAGCCATGAGCGATTCAAACGATCCTGCTGGAGCCAGCAATTCAATTTTATTATCTTGCATTTTACAACGATTTATTACTTTACAAAATTTTGCATTTTTTTCGCTATAAAATATGATCTCTGTCAAGTGTGGAGAAAGAAGTTATCCTATTTTTGCAGAGTTTTTCAAAAATTGTCAATTCTATGACATCAAATTTAAAAAATACTGAAATTAAAGAATTAGGCGACACCCTCTTGCATATAGGAGCTTTGCTATTGAGTGCAGGTGCCAGTACTGGCAGAACCAGGAATACTATCACCAGAATTTCTGATTCATTTGGATACAACACAGAGTTTGTGATCAGCAACAGAACACTTCTCCTGTCTCTAAATGATGAGAATGATGAGTATTTCTTCAACAGTCTCAAAAGGTCATCCCCGCACGGAGTAAATTTCACCCTGCTTGTAGGAATCAGCCACCTCAGCTGGCAGGCTGTGGAAGATAAGCTGAGTGTTCAGGAAATAAACGAACGTCTTTCGCGACTGGTAGCTCTTCCCCACTACACCAGGTGGATAGTGCTTACGCTGGTCGGACTTGCAGGTTCTTCATTCTGCCGGGTGAACGGAGGAGAAGCACTTGACATGCTCACTGTATTCATAGCGACCGTTGCAGGCCTGTTTGTCAGACAGGAGGCCGTACGCCTCAAGTTCAATAGTTACATGTGTGTATATTTCGGTGCCCTGACAGCCTCTCTTATCGCAGGGGCAGCGGTCAAGTTCGGAATGGGCTATACCCATCTTCCTGCATTTGCGACTTCCGTTCTGTTCCTCATCCCCGGGGTTCCATTGATCAATACATTTTCAGATATGATTGAGGGAAATCTTCAAAATGCAATTATCCGCGGCATGAACGGACTTATTATTTCCTTTGCCATTGGTCTGGGACTCTTAACGTCAACTTTTATTTATCAGCTTTAACAGATGGATTGGTTATTATTAGAAAAATGCATATGGTTCGGTCTTGCAGCAACAGGATTCGCCGTATTATTTAATGTTCCGGTGAAAAATCTGCCAGCTATTTATCTCATGGGAGCAGCGGGAGGATTTACGAAGGTATTTACTATGCATTTAGGCACGAACATAGTTTTCGGTTCACTATATGGGGCAACAGTAGTTGGATTCCTTAGTATTTATTTTGCACACAGACGCCACTCTCCTCCTCCTGTTCTGGCCATCCCTGCCGTCATACCCATGATCCCGGGGATTCTGGCATACAAGATGATCATTGGTCTTATAAAGCTCGCAGGAGAGGTTCAGCCCGACACCTATTCCCAAATATTATCTGAAACGGTCAATAACGGGCTGAAAGTGATGTTCATCCTGATGTGCTTAGCTGGCGGTGTTGCCATCCCTATGCTCATCACACGTAAGGAATCAGCCAAAGAACTTAAGTTCAAAAGAAAAGGATGATAAGGCGGTTAGCTATCGGCTTTTAGCTATTAGCTTTGGCGCCTGGCGATACAAAACACAACATTCATAAAAAGGAATGAGGGTGTCCAAAAAGCAAAATCTAACGTGTGAGAATCAGCTGTACGAATATTTTCTCCACAGGTACCCGAATACAAAAGGGGGTGTCCGAAAAGGTCGGACACCCCCTTTTGTATTCGGGTACCTGATGGAGAAAATATTCGTACAGCCGATAGCTAACCGCCTTATCATCCTTTTCTTTTGAACTTAAGTTCTTTGGCTGATTCCTTACGTGTGATGAGCATAGGGATGGCAACACCGCCAGCTAAGCACATCAGGATGAACATCA
>JBQGEO010000417.1:0-3828 GCA_052039655.1 Pararcticibacter sp. | reverse complement strand
GTAGTATCTCCCTGCTGCATATACAATACAGAAAGGTTAGAATATACATTTTCCAATGACGAATAATTGGTAGGAAGCAGAGCTTTGAACTTCTCAATGGCGCTTGCGTTATCCTTTGCGTACATCGCTGAGATAGCAGCTGCATAGTTCAGCGTGGTGTCTGCCGGTGCGTATTCAAGACCTTTGTTAAATTCCTTATATGCTTCAGCAAATTGTTGTTTATCGTAGTAGTTCTTTCCTCTTATTAACTGAGCCTGCGATAAAAGAGCTGTTGCGCGCTGGATATTTTCTTTCTGAGCGCCGGCAGCGTCAAGTTCTTTGGCTTTGTTGAGTGAGCTCAGTGCTTCAGATGCAAGCTGCTCAGCTGCGGATGTGGAGTCAGTAGCAACCATATCAGCATAGATTAAAGCACGGTAAGCCCATGCTGTAGCATCTCCTTTAGTTTTCTCGTGAAGGACCGCTTTATCAATAGATTCCTTTGCTGACTTAAGTTTTGGAGCGGCTAATTGAGGAGATGCTCCTCTTAAGGTTGAATAGCTCTCGTAATCAGATTTTGCAGAGTTTACTGCTGACTTTTGTGCTAGTGCAGAGAAGGACATTCCTGTAACTGCCAGCACTAATATAAGCGACTTAGTGTTCATATATTTAGTTTATTAGAATAAATTGCTTCAGTTTACTGTTTACTTTTTCCAATTCGATCATGTCCCCCGTGTTGTTATACAGGATAGCCAGGGATTTTAATACATTAACGGAATTGGGATTGATTTCGCCTGCCAATGTAAGATATTTTTTGGCAAGATTAAGATTGGCTTCTTTATTAGCCGCTGAATTCAGATACCAGTTGAGATAAAGCAGGCCCAAAGAATAATTTCCTTCGTAATTGTTGTATTCCAGGGAAATTAGTTTTTTATAAAATTCTTCAGCTTTTGCCTTTTTGCCAATGATATCATAAGAAAACCCGGCCAGGTAAATCAGCTCAGGGTTCTCCGGATCGATTTCCAGAGCATCTGCTATGATCCGTTCTACCATGCCATAGGCCCCGTTATCGGCATAGATGTTTATTTCCTTAAACAGGAGTTCCCTGTTATTCGGAAATACTCTTCTTCCTTCCTGGAGAACCTCCAGCGATTTGTTGCTGTCCTTGATCTCGTAGAGGTTGGAAAGTGCCAGGTAATAGTCGGGCAGAGAACGTCTTCTATCCTGAATCAGGCGTTCATAGTAATATATCGCCCTGTTGGTATGGCCCAGTTTTTCACTTAACAGTGCCAGGTTATGTTTCACAAGAGCGATATCTGAATTGAGTGAATCCACAGCCAGATAAGCCGTATATGCGTTCTGATAGTTATAAGTAGCAACTGCTTTATTCGCTTTTATGAGCCATGCCTTAGCCAATTGCGTCTTTATAAAATCGAGCTCCGGCTTGTGTTCATCATTCAGTTTCGGGCTTTTTAACCTGTTAAATGAAAAGGATGCTTCTTCAATCGGATCTTTCTTATAAGACAGCTTACGGGTAGAATCCGCATAGGCAAGCGACGAATACACAAGGCTTCTGATCAGATTGTACTTGTAGCTGAACGAATCTTTACGTGTTTTGTAGGCATCGTCAATTACTTTTCTGGCCTTTTCAAGATTCGCAAAATCTCCTTTACCCGTATATAGGGCGAAGTTATTCATCGCCTCTTTTGCAGGTGTCTGCGAGGACGCAGCCCCGCAGGCAAAGCAAGCCAGCGTTATTAGAAAAAGCGATTTTTTCATAATCGTTCTTTTACTCTAACGTTTCGTCATCCGGATTCGTATCCTCATCCTCATTTGTTTCTTCTGTTTCATCAGCATCGTCTTCCAGCTCTAAATCCTCCTCAGAAGCCAGTTCTTCGGGTTCATTCAGAACTTCGGCCGTTTCCGCTTCCTCCTCGTGCTCAACTTTCGCAATAGAGGCAATGGCGTCTTCACCTTTCAGGGAAATAAGTCTTACCCCCTGTGTTGCGCGGCCCATCACGCGAAGTTCGCCGATGGCAATCCTGATCACAATTCCTGAACGGTTAATGATCATCAGGTCGTCGGTATCTGTGACGTCCTTAATGGCAACCAGCTCACCGGTCTTTTCGGTTACATTGATTGTCTTAACCCCTTTACCGCCACGGTTTGTTACGCGGTAGTCTTCGAGGTGGGTACGCTTTCCGTAGCCTTTCTCTGAAACAACCAGCACTGTAGCTTCAGGGTTGTTGATGCTGAGCATGCCGATCACTTCATCTTTGTCGTGCGCAAGTGTTACCCCTCTTACGCCGGTAGCGGTACGTCCCATAGGCCTTACAGTCGATTCGTTAAAGCGGATCGCCCTTCCGGAACGGAGTGCCATGATGATTTCACTACTTCCGTCGGTCAGGTTCGCTTCGAGCAACTGATCTCCTTCATTGATGTTGATCGCGTTGATTCCGTTAGCCCTTGGACGGGAATATGCTTCGAGAGAGGTCTTTTTAATTGTTCCCTTACGGGTACACATGATGATAAAGTTATTTTCAAGGTATTCCTGGTCTCTCAGGTTCTTCACCTTGATATATGCCTTGATCTTCTCTTCCTTAGGAATGTTGATGATGTTCTGGATCGCCCGGCCTTTGCTGGTGCGGGATCCTTCAGGAACCTCAAATACCCTCAGCCAGAAGCATCTTCCAGCTTCGGTGAAGAAGAGCATGTAGTTATGGTTAGAGGCGATGATAATGTGTTCTATGAAATCCTTATCTCTGGAATTGGATCCCAGTGAACCTTTACCACCTCTTCCCTGCCTGTGATACTCTGAGAGAGGAGTACGTTTGATATATCCCTCATAAGAGATCGTAATCACTACTTCTTCATCCTCTATGAAATCTTCCATCCGCATGTCTTCAGCAGAATGGACGATGGTTGTTTTGCGTTCATCACCATATTTCTCTGCAATCTCAGCGAGTTCATCTTTAATGATCTGCATCCTGAGACCTTCATCGGCAAGTATAGATTTCAAATACTCTACGGTTTTCATCAGCTCGGCATACTCGTCTTTGATCTTATCCCGCTCAAGACCAGTCAGCCTTCTGAGTGTCATATCAAGAATAGCACGTGCCTGGAGGTCTGAGAGACCAAATTTTTCGATCAGTCCGGTCCGGGCATCTTCAGGTGTTGCGGAACTGCGGATCAGGCTGATCACTTCATCAAGATGATCAAGTGCAATCAGTAAACCTTCGAGGATATGGGCGCGTTTTTCTGCTTCTGCAAGCTCAAAACGGGTACGCCGGATTACCACTTCATGCCTGTGATCAACAAAATGTTTGATCAGGTCTTTCAGGTTGAGCATCATCGGACGTCCGTGTACCAACGCGATGTTGTTTACGCTGAAAGAGCTCTGAAGAGCCGTATATTTATACAGGTTATTCAGGACGATAGAGGCGTTTCCGTCTCTTTTGATCTCGTAAACGATACGCATCCCTGTACGGTCGGACTCGTCGCGGATCTCGGATATTCCTTCGATCCTCTTCTCGTTTACAAGGGCGGCAGTACTTTCAATCATCTGCGCCTTGTTGACCATATATGGAATTTCAGTTACGATAATACGTTCCCTGTCGTGTCCGAAAGTTTCGATCTCCGCCTTGGCACGCATTACTACCCTGCCCCTGCCTGTTTCATAGGCTTCCTTTACGCCGGCATGTCCGTATATAATACCGCCGGTAGGGAAATCGGGTGCTTTTACGTATTGCATCAGGCCCGAAATCTCAATATCACGGTCGTCAATATAGGCCATTGTGGCTTTTACAACCTCGTTAAGATTATGAGGGGCCATGTTTGTGGCCATACCTACCG
>JBQGEO010000416.1:0-5644 GCA_052039655.1 Pararcticibacter sp. | reverse complement strand
TCAGGTAAAGACCAACCGCCTCGTTATCAGGAACAAAACACGTATAGCCCCCGTATGCTCCCAAAAATCCGTCATTTCCTGTAATTTCCAGGATTTCGGAAAACTGCGAGAACTGCTCAGGGTTCTCCAGCAGATATTCTGTGATATTGACATCAGAGGTAGTAGACATATCAAATTTCTCCTTCCTGCAGGCATTTAACCCGAGGAAAACACATATCCCCACGACACCAATCTTCCAAACTTTCAGCACCTTTTTCATGACAATGATTTCCTTTCTTTGATTACCGTTAACTATTGATAAAATGGATTCTGAACCAGCGCCTTGTTAGCCTGGATCTCCTGGAAAAAGTAGGGGAAATAATGGCTGTTAAAATCCCGGTATTTGGTTATAGCCGACGACTGGTATTCTGGCAGAGCGGTTGTGAGCACCACATCCATCAGCAGATCAAGCCTCTCATAATTGTTCCTTTTGGCGTTCCGGAGCAAGTCATACCATCTTTTACCTTCAAATGCGAATTCACGCGACCGCTCCTCGAGGATATAATCAGCCATTTCAAGCCGGTTGTCTGCACTGACCACCTTCTCTGTCGATGGCAGGGCTCCCGCCCTTTGCCTGATCTCATTCACCAGGTCCAATGCCTCCTGCCCCCTGTTCACCTGGTTAAGGGCTTCTGCCTTCATCAATAGAACATCGGCATACCTGTAGAAGAACCAGTGCCCGTAAGAAGTCGAACTGTTGTCTCCCCTGGTGGTACCGGCATTCACACCCTGGTACTTCCAGATACTCAGATCACTGATCTTATAAGATGCTCCGTCACCCCGTATGTCTTTCTCGACCTGCATGGGATCAAGACCGTAAAGCGACATGAGGGATATCGCCGCTTTGAAGCGTTTGTTCCCGCTGGCAAACATCTCGAAAAAAGGGTTGGTACGGTTTACATTGAAATACAGCTCAAATATCCCCTCAACAGAACCTCCCTGGTAATACAGGGTACTAAACCAGGTATCGGTTGCCGGAACCAGTGCATACTGTCCTGAACTGATCACTTTATCACAGTAAGCAATGCAGTCTTCATACTTCTCCATCCAAAGAAAGACATCTGCCAGGATCGTTTGAACAGCGTACTTAGTGATTTTCCCCTTGTTAAACTCTTTATTGGAGTAGCTTGCAAGGGTATATTCTTCCGCGGTCTTCAAATCCCTGACAATTTGATCTAACACCTCCGCCTGTGTGCTTTTGGGAATCTGAAGATTATCGGAATCGGTATGAGTAGCCTTTAGTTTCAGCGGCACCTCCCCGAAACTTCTGACCAGGTAGAAATACATCAGGCTTCTGAGTGCAAGGGCCTGCCCGGTATATTGGTTTAGATTCTCCTGCGTAAATGTTTTATCTGTCTTAAGTACCTCCGGTGCTGAGTCAATAACATCATTGCACAGATTGATCACAAAGTAAAGTGTCTCCCAATTTGTTATAGGATTATTGGCATTGATGTTCATATTCACCACATTATAATCATTAGCCGTCATCACGTTCCCGTAAGTGACCATATCAGCCCTTAATTCCCCCCATAAAAACAGGTTCTCAGTAAGCTTGGGGGCCAGCAAAGCGGCATAACAACCATTCATCGCTGCCTCAACCTGCTCTTTGGTTTTCCAGAATTCCTGCCTCACCACACCATCCTCCGGCTGAAGGTCCAGGTAATTATTGCAGGAAGGAAAAATTAAACTTCCTGATAAGAAGGCCAGTAAAAGTATTTTCTTCAATTTCATAATATGTCATTTAAAAACCGACTGTCAATCCCAGGATAAAGTTCCTCGAAGGAGGGGTCATAGACTGATCTTCTACGATACTGAACGGGTCGCTCATCTTTGCTGAAACTTCCGGATCCTGCCCCCTGTATTTTGTAAATGTCAGCAGGTTCTCCCCGGTCACGTAAATGCCGAAAGTTTTCATGCCCAACCTGTCCAAAAGCGCCTTCTGCAGATTGTACCTGACCGTTAAAGCCCGCAGTCTTATAAAGGAAGCATCTTCCACATACCTGTCAGAGCCGAGCCAGTTATAACCATCCCCCAGGAGCGCGCGCGGTATATCCGTCACATCTCCTTCATTTCGCCATCTCCGTAAAACTGCGGTACTCTGGTTATCATATCCATACATCCGGGTGGTATTAATCATCGTTTTGTTCACAACGTCATACTTATACCTGAAGCTGAAAAAAGCCGTAAACTTCCAGGCACCTTTATAGCTGATATCCGGACCAAACCCTCCGATGAACTTGGGATTTCCGTTCCCCAGGTACTGAACGTCCATATAGTCAATATTTCCGTCATGATTCAGGTCTTTATATTTAGCGTCTCCCGGCTGAAAGATGTAGTCTGTCGACGGATAGTTAAACCGCATATAAACAGGCTGACCATCCGCTCCCACGATAGGGTTCCCTTTTCTATCAGTCGCTATCGTAGCCTCCCTGTCTTTATATACTCCTTCATACCTGTATCCATAGAAAGATCCGAATGGATTATTGATTTTCAGGAATCGCTTATACTGGCCGTTTTGATCCGTCCTGCCGCTTTCTGTCGGATAGAAAGGTGAAATTTCCCGGATGATGTTTACGTTCCTGGAAAAGTTAAAATTGAAGTTCACCGCCCACGTCTTGTTCTTGTACGCCGAAGTGCTCATGTTGATCTCCCAACCCTGGTTATCCATCGTTCCGACATTCATATTAATGTTGGAGTATCCGGAAATTGTCGGAATAGACAGTTCAGGGAAATAAAGATTGGTGGTCCGGTTCCGGTAAATATCCACATCCAGATCAAAGCGATTGTTGAACAGGCTCATGGTAACCCCGAAGTTTTTCCCCGTAACAGTTTCCCATTTCAGGTCGCGCAGCTCGATGCTTCCGGCATATATAGCCGGGCTGCCCATATAGTCATAGTTGAAGCTCTGGTATTTACTGTAAAACGCATAATTGTCTTTAGGAGCATTCCCGCTTTGTCCATAACCGGCACGCAAGCTCAGATCATTTATGAACTTAAACCGTTGCATAAACGGTTCTCCCGAAACACGCCATCTCGTTGAGATAGCAGGGAACATGCCATACCGGCTATCGGGTCCAAACTTCGAATTACCATCTACGCGAACCGAACCATTGATAATATACCGGTCAAGGTAACTATACTGCCCGTTCACCAGTCCAGCCACCGTCCTTGTTCTGCCGGAAGGTGCCGATACGTTTCTCTGACGGGCCGGACTTGCCGGATCCTGCAAGTACACTGATGCCGAGTTGGATGTTTCCTCCTGGTGTATATTGTTTGTATTATCATTTGTCTGTACCATTAACAGGCCCGTGAAACTGTGTTTTTCAGAAGGCCGCGGGGTAAATACAAGACTTGTCTTTGTCTGAATACCAAACTTATCTGCATCTCCGTCATAGGCCCTGTTCACCACCGTCTCATTAATCGGACGGCCTGTAGCAATCTGGGGCAGGAACGACTTACTCTTGGTACTCTTGATGTCGAACTGAACGTCGAACAAAGCCTTGATAATGCTCGGCTTAAGATCATACTGCAGTCCGAATACGGGTATAACCCGCTCTTCCGTCACGGTGTTCGTGGCATTACGAAGCATCGCCACGGGATTAAAAGTACTGCTGTACTGTCCCTGAATGTTTTGTAAGGGAGAGAAGAAGATCCCTGTATTATTTCCCTGGGGATCATATTCGTAGACCCCCATATTGGGCATCTTGGAATAAGCGATATTCCTGGTATCTTTGTCGTAAACTTTATCCGTAACGTTATGGGTATAGGAAATATCCGTTTTAAACTTTATCCTGTCAGACACATTGTAGTCCAGGTTGATCTTGGAGGAAATCCTTCCCAGGCCTGTTCCGATCGTCGTTCCCTTTTCTCCCAGGTATCCGACCGAAGCATAGTAGCGTGCCTTCTCCCCGCCTCCGTTCAAAGAGACATTGTGATCCTGCTTAAAACCGGTGCGGGTAATTTCAGATATCCAGTTGGTATTGTTACTGTAATTATAATAGTAGTACGGATCGCTCGGATCATACTGAAACTCCTTGATGGTCTGTGTATTCAATGGAATACCGGCACGGTTCATAGCCGCTTCAGGAATAAGCATGGAATACTGGTTTCCCGTCAGCATAGGGATCGGCCCCGGTTGCCGCTGCATCGTTCCTCTCAGAGTATACGTTACCTGGGGTTTCCCCAGCCGCCCGCGCTTTGTATTAATGATCAGGACACCGTTTGCCGCCCTTGATCCCCACACAGCTGTTGCCGCCGCGTCCTTGAGTACACTGATATCCTGTATATCAGCCGGCGAGATATTCAAAAGAGAAGCATATCCCTGCTCGTCCGCCGTACCAAAATTGAAATCCTGCGGAACATCTGTATCGTAGATCATACCGTCGACCACTATCAGGGGATCCGTCGCACCATTAATGGAAGATGTCCCCCTGATCCTGATCTGCATTCCCGAACCCGGGTCACCCGACATCGCCGCAATGTCAACACCCGGCAAGCGGCCCTGCAAAGCCTGATCTATAGACGCCGCAGACAGTTCCTCCAGGTCCTTTGCATTAATACGTGCTACGGCAGAAGTGGAATTCCGGGCGTCAATCGGGAGCAACCCGTTGCTGGCCGGCTTTTTTGCAGTAATCGCTACTTCGGTCAGTTCATTGCGGCTTGGCTCCAGCTGAACATTAATAGTGCTCCTTCCATTGATATTTAACACAACTGTTTTGTAACCGATCACCGAGAAAGAAATTCTGTTATTAGGGTTTGTAACCTTCAACACATAGTTTCCCTCTATATCGGTAGAGATTCCGCTTACCGTTCGCTTCTCATTATCGAGTTCCACGACAGAAGCCCCGATGACGGGTTGCTTATCCGCCTTATCCGTTACTTTTCCCTTTACCACAGCCACAGTCTGGGGCCTGGCCTGAGGACGCACCTGTGCATGGATCCCCGTCGCCGGTCCGGGCAACAAACCCAAACCAAGACAACAAAAAGAAAAGACATTAAAAATATTCTTCATAATCTGTTAATTAGATCCGGGTGTTACTGAACATTAAATCTTAAAAAACCATCCAGGAGATGAATGACTGCGTTGTTAGAAAGGTTATTGCTCGATGGCAATACCACATTTACAGTCGCCCCAGTCATGTCTTTGATCTGCATGCTGTTCATATGGTTTGTGACGGACACCAGTGTGGGATCGCCGTTCCCGTTTTGAAGCAATGTGGTAAACCCGCCCTCCTTTTTACCATCAGGAGCTACTGTAGCTTTTTGAATAATATGATAACGAATGAAGGCACTTACCTTATCCTTATCCGCCTGGGCAGAGGGGTTCTCTGCTGCTGGCAGGTATCCTGCCGCTACTGCCTGAGCAATCGCTGTATTCGAGGGCACAAGAATCGTATACTGTCTTCCCGGTGTTACTCCTAAAATTTCACCTGATGTCTTATTATAGACCAGCGAGTTATTCAGGTAATTAAAGAATATGGAAAACGGGGAGCCGCTTGCAGTCCCCAGATCCTTTAGATCTGTTCCTATGAGTTTTTCCGGGTCCAGGAGCAACCTGTCAAGGTAATACACGGTCCCGTTGGATGCCGTCTTTTCCATATTCACA
>JBQGEO010000415.1:0-8706 GCA_052039655.1 Pararcticibacter sp. | reverse complement strand
CCACCCCGCAGAGTCTTGCCTGGCAAGTCTGCGGGGTTTATTTATGCATCCTGCAATACTAAAGATAAGCCCTGCGCCTTTGCAAGACGGGCCCGGTGGAATGAGAAGGTAGGCGCGAAATCAAAAAAGGCATCCGGTTTTTCGGATGCCTTTTCAGCGGAGAGAGAGGGATTCGAACCCCCGGTACCTTTTACAGTACACCTGATTTCGAATCAGGCACATTCAACCGCTCTGACATCTCTCCTTAATGTTATGTTGCGGTCCGGAAAAAGAACGGTCAAAAGTATAATTTTTAATGAAATCCAGGTATCTGAATTACAAAATATCTGACTTTAATTTGACTGGACAGAAGCTTGATGTGCCCGATTAAACTTATCGCCATCCTAAACCCGGAGCCACATGCTCCAGTATAGAGGACAGAACATGTACATTGTAGTCAACTCCTAATGTATTGGGTACCGTTAAAAGGAGTGTGTCTGCCTCCTGAATAGCTTCATCATGAGCCAGTTCCTTTATGAGTTGATCAGGCTCCGCAGCATAACTTCTTCCAAAAATGGCACGTTTATCACTTTCAATAAAACCGATTTTATCGGCGCCACTTCCCTGCCCCCCGAAGAAATACCTGTCCTGGTCGTTTACCAGCGCAAAAATCGACCTGCTTACCGAAACCCTCGCCTCTCTCTGATGCCCAGCCTTCTTCCAGGCTTCTTTGTACAGCCTGATCTGTTCGGCCTGTTGAACATGAAACGGTTTGCCACTTTCGTCATATTTCAGTGTAGAGCTTTGCAGATGCATGCCGTTCTCAGCTGCCCAAACAGCCGTAGCATTAGAAGCAGCGCCCCACCAGATACGATCCCGCAGCCCTTCGGAGTAGGGCTCCAAACGTAACAAGCCAGGGGGATTAGGAAACATCGGGTAGGGATTCGGTTCGGCAAATCCCACACCTTTTAGCTTATCCAAAAACTCCAGTGCCTTACGCCGGCCCATGTCTGCATCGGGCTCTCCATCAGCCGGTTCATAACCAAAGTGACGCCAGCCATCAATCACCTGTTCTGGCGAGCCTCTGCTTATACCCAATTGTAATCGTCCCCCGGAAATCAAGTCAGCAGCCCCCGCATCCTCCACCATGTACAATGGATTTTCATAACGCATGTCGATTACGCCGGTACCAATCTCTATGCTGCTGGTTTTGGCGCCGATAGCAGATAGCAACGGAAAAGGCGATGCTAACTGAGCAGCAAAATGATGTACCCGAAAATATGCACCGTCTAAACCAAGTTCTTCGGCGGCTACAGCAAGATCAATAGACTGAAGCAGCGTGTCGCCCGCTGTACGGGTTTTATAGGCTGTATGATTGGACCAGTGCCCGAATGATAAAAATCCAATTTTCTTCATAAACTTCTCCGTATTGCAAAATACCCTTGTAAATATAGCGATTAAGCCAGAGCATTGAATTAATCAGCACGTGTAAATCTCAGCGAAGAACTCCAACTCATTTGTGGAAGCTTCTAATAAAATTTTACGCCTTTTTCTGGTCTTCGCCTTACTCTATATTAAAAGTAAAACGATTTAGTGAAATCTTAACGAAGATTTCTCATATTTACGTCTTATAACCAGAGTGATGAACCAAAAAAGAATAACCAGACTATTGCTATTCCTGGTAGCAGGTATTGTATATACGAACAGTTACTGCCAGGTAGCCACCCCATTTAAACTCCGCTTAACCTTTAACGAGGCAGACAGAAAAGCCGAAGAGATCTTGCGCAAGATGACGCTGGATGAAAAAACAGAATTTATTGCCGGGGACGATATGCTTATCAGGGGCTTAAAGCGCTTCAACATTCCGCCTGTAATTATGGCCGATGCAACCGGCGGCGTACGTCTGGCGTTTGACGACTCCGGAAATCCAAAATGGGGAGTAACCGCAAAGAAAAGTACCGCATTTCCGAACCCGCTCTCACTTGCTGCAACATGGGATCGCGAGCTCGCATATAACTATGCAAAAAGTATCGGCGAAGAATGCAGGGCAGGAAACATCCGTATTTTGCTTGGCCCCGGTATGAATATATACCGGATCTCCCAGTGTGGCAGAAATTTCGAATATTTAGGAGAAGATCCCTTTCTCGCAGGGAGGATCGTCGAAAACTATGTAACAGGACTTCAAAGCACAGGTACGATAGCAACATTAAAACATTTTCTGTGCAACCAAACTGAGTTCAAGCGGAGAAGGAGCAACGCGATTGTCGATGAACGCACTCTGCACGAAATCTACATGCCTGCTTTTGAAGCCGGCATTAATGCCGGCGCAATGGCTGTAATGACAGCTTACAACCAGCTTAACGGCGAATGGTGCGGGGAAAGCAGTTATGTGATAAAAGAACTTCTCAGAAAGGATCTTGGGTTTAAGTGGCTCGTCATGTGCGACTGGTGGGGTGTATATGATGGAGCGAAAACAACCAGCGCGGGACTTGACCTCGAAATGCCCTGGGCAACAGCCTTGAAAGACGTCAAAGGAAAAATTGCTGAAGGCAAAATAAAGGAGTCCGACATAGACCGTATGGTAAAAAGTATCCTGAGAACCTGCTTCGCTATGGGGATTTACGACGAGATAAACACTCGTACAGAGACTGCGGTTGATTACCGTCAACATGAACAGGTTGCCCTCAACACGGCCAGAGAAGGGATCGTTTTACTCAAAAATTCAGATGCAATTCTGCCCTTATCGAATAAAAGGTCCCGGAAGATCCTCGTCACAGGAAAATATGTAACAAAACTCGCAAGAGGAGGAGGTTCCGCATATGTAAACGGCTATAACAACATTACCCTGCTGGATGCACTCAGGAATGAGTTCGGCGAACAGATCGATTATATTGACAAACCAACTGCAGAACAACTGAGAAAAGCAGATGTAGTATTAGTCAGTACCGGCACCTTTGACGAAGAGGGAACAGACAGGTCCTTTTCTTTGGCACCAGATGAGGAAAAAGAAATATCCAGGTTAGTTTCGTTAAATAAACATACAGTTGTCCTTGTCAATGCAGGTGGAGGTATCAGAATGACAGGCTGGGCTTCGGGCGCTGCAGCAATAGTATATGGTTGGTACCCGGGGCAGACAGGAAACGTTGCCATGTGTGAAACTCTTTCAGGTAAGACTAATCCCTCAGGTAAGCTCCCCATATCAGTTGAAAAACAGTTTGAAGATACTCCGGGACATACTTATCTCCCTGAAGGCAAGGACATAACCGACCAGACCCCGGAAAACGAACAACCTGTATATGATATACATTATGATGAAGGAGTTTTTGTGGGTTACCGCTGGAACGATTCCCGGAAAATAGATCCCTTATTCCCCTTTGGATATGGTCTTTCCTATAGCCGCTTTTCTTACAGCAAACTTAAAACGACACCCGGCACGTTCACTGACGGGGATAGCGTCACAGTATCTTTTGAGATAAAAAATACGGGCAAAGTTGCCGGAGCTGAGATTGCGCAGGTATACGTATCCGATCCGGAAGCAAGTGTACCCAGACCGGAAAAAGAACTAAAGGGCTTTTCCAGGGTATTCCTGAAACCCGGAGAGTCAAAACAGGTGGAAATCATTTTAAATAAACGCTCATTCGCTTTCTGGGATGTCACCACGAAAAGCTGGAAAGCAGAACCTGGCGTCTACAGGATACTGGTCGGACGCTCATCAAGAGGTATTGAACTTAGCTCCGTTATAAATATGAAGTAGGGGAATTGTCTTTCCTCAAAAACAAAGATGCCTGCAAAATATTCATTTGCAGGCATTTAATGTTTTTTGATACCAATTTTGGCGGAGAGTGAGAGATTCGAACTCTCGATACCCTTTTGAGGTATACACACTTTCCAGGCGTGCTCCTTCAACCACTCGGACAACTCTCCTCTAAGAGGTTGCAAAAGTAATAAAATCTGCAAGATTTACAGAACTTTTATTTAAAATACAGACTTGGAAGGTACTGCCAAAGGCGTCTTACTTAGTTCACCCCGCAAGTTGGTTTCCAGAAGATGACTGATTCGATCGGCTGAGTATCCGCGCCCCAGCAAAAACATCAACTTAGTGATTGCAGCCTCGTAAGTCATATCATAGCCACTTGTCACCCCCATATTCTTTAAAGGACGGCTGGTTTCATATCTTCCAAGCTCTACAGTCCCAACCTTACATTGTGATATATCAAGAACTACCTTTCCCTTGTCCAGGGCTGTCTGAAGACAGTTGAGAAACCATTGATCTGTATTCGTATTTCCGGCACCAAAGGTCTCCAATATAATAGCATCAGCCTTGGAATTTACTATAGCTGCAACTGTTTCCTCGCTGATGCCAGGGTACAACTTCAATACAGCTATAGAATTGCTGAGCTTTTTATGTGCTTTAAATTTACACTCATCGCATTTACGTATACTGGCATCATTAAACCGCAGATGTACGCCTGCCTCGGCAAGAACCGGGTAATTAGGCGATCTGAACGCTTCGAATTTCGCTGAATTATACTTAAACGCCCTGTTTCCTCTGAAAAGCTGAAAATCGAAGTAGATACATACTTCCGGAACCCTTGCTTTTCCGTTTTGCTTTGCTGTCGCGATTTCGAGCGCTGTAATCAGATTTTCTTTTGCATCTGTTCTGATCTCTCCTATGGGCAATTGTGATCCCGTGAAAATTACCGGCTTATTCAGTCCTTCGAGCATAAAACTTAACGCTGAAGCCGAAAATGCCATTGTATCCGAACCATGTAATATGACAAAGCCATCATAAAGCTCGTAATTCTTGTCTACAAGATCCGCAAGTTCTACCCATATCCGCGGATTCATGTTAGATGAATCAATGATATCTGAAAATGAATGAACAGTAATTTCGTAATTTAATCGCTGAAGCTCAGGAACATTTTCCGTAATCAGATTGAAGTCGAGAGGCTTCAAGGTACCCGTTACTTTGTCCTGAACCATACCTATTGTCCCCCCGGTATATATTATCAGTACCTTTGTCATCCTAAACTTCTATGTAATATTTTTGATAAAGATATAAAAGGAATACATTACTCAAATACCAAAAATTCTTTTTGAGTTATTTGTCGTAATCTTTGCCACTTCCTCCATGGAGAGATTTTTAATCTCCGCCACTTTCCCCGCTACATACACCAGGTAACTGCTCTCGTTGGGTTTACCCCTGAAAGGCACCGGTGTAAGATACGGCGAGTCTGTCTCTAATACGAGATTTTGCAGGTCAAGGTTCGCTACAACTTTATCAAGTCCTGAATTTTTATAGGTAATCACGCCCCCTATTCCCAGATAAAAATCAAGCTCTATGATTTTCTTAGCCTGTTCTTCGGACCCGGTAAAACAGTGAAAGATCCCCCTTAATCTTTCATCCTTCAATTCGTAAAGAATTTCATATACTTCTTCAAAAGCCTCCCGGCAGTGGATCACGATAGGTAGATTCCTCTCTTTAGCCCATCCAATCTGTATCCTGAATGCTTCTTTCTGAATCTCCAGCGTAGTTTTATCCCAGTAAAGATCAATACCGATTTCTCCTATCGCCCAAATCTTCTGATCCTCAATCGCTGCAAGAATAGCATCAAGTTCTTCCTGGTAGTTTTCCCCGACATCGCAGGGATGCAGCCCCAGCATGGGGAAACAATTCTCAGGATATTCAGATACCAGCTGATTTACAAGTTCTATAGATTCGGAATTGACATTTGGCAGAAACAAGCGCGAGACATTGTTCTCAAGACACCGCTCTATCAGCTGTTTTCTCTTTTCCGGTTCCTTTTCGTAATAAAGGTGCGTATGCGTGTCGGTTAAAATCATTCCTGCGGCAAAATTAAGTATAAATAACAAAAAAGCCGTCTCTGTTTAAAGAAACGGCTTTTCTATAGAGATATTACCTAACTTATTTTACTTCTTCGTAATCTACATCGGTAACAGTATCACCATTATTATTGGCAGCATTCCCGGCCTGGCCACCCTCAGCATTCGGTTGACCCTGTGCTCCAGCCTCTTGCGTTGCTTTGTACATATCTTCGGAAGCAGCATTCCAGGCATTCTGCAGCTCAGCCTGCGCGGCGTCGATCTCTGCAAAATTCTTCGAAGCATGAGCTTCTTTTAACTTCTTCAAAGCACTTTCAATAGGATCCTTCTTGTCAGCAGGGATCTTGTCGCCATACTCTTTCAACTGTTTTTCAGTAGAGAAGATCAGTGCATCGGCAGCGTTCAGCTTGTCGATCTCTTCTTTGGCCTTCTTGTCGGCTTCAGCGTTCGCTTCAGCTTCCTGCTTCATCTTCTGAATCTCGTCATCAGTAAGACCGGAAGAAGCTTCAATACGGATCTTTTGTTCTTTACCAGTTGCCTTATCTTTAGCAGATACGTGTAATATACCGTTGGCGTCAATATCGAAAGTTACTTCGATCTGAGGTACTCCACGGGGTGCAGGTGGAATTCCGTCTAAATGGAACCGGCCAATTGTACGGTTCTGATTTGCCATTGGGCGTTCTCCCTGCAGAATATGAATTTCCACTGATGGCTGATTATCCGATGCAGTAGAGAATACTTCTGACTTTTTGCTTGGAATCGTGGTATTAGCCTCGATCAGTTTAGTCATCACACCACCCATGGTTTCGATACCAAGAGAAAGTGGGGTAACGTCCAGAAGTAATACATCTTTTACTTCTCCGGTTAATACTCCGCCCTGAATAGCAGCTCCGATCGCAACAACTTCATCAGGATTTACACCTTTTGAAGGCTCTTTTCCAAAAAAGCTCTTTACAGCATCCTGGATAGCAGGGATACGTGTACTACCACCAACGAGGATAATTTCGTCAATATCGCTCGGTGAAAGACCTGCATTCTTCAAAGCTGAACGGCAAGGCTCTATTGTACGCTTAATTAAGCTATCTGCCAGTTGTTCAAATTTAGCACGGCTTAAAGTACGCACAAGGTGCTTAGGCCCGCTCTGGTCGGCAGTGATATATGGCAGGTTTACTTCCGTCTGCGTAGAACTTGACAATTCAATTTTAGCCTTTTCAGCAGCTTCTTTCAAACGTTGCATGGCCATAGGATCCTTTGTTAGGTCCATGCCATTCTCGTTCTTAAACTCATCGGCCAGCCAGTCAATGATCACGTGGTCAAAGTCGTCACCACCAAGGTGAGTATCACCGTCTGTTGACTTTACTTCGAATACGCCGTCTCCAAGTTCAAGCACGGATACGTCATGTGTACCACCACCGCAGTCGAACACGACGATTTTCATATCCTTATGTGCTTTATCAAGACCATAAGCAAGCGCAGCTGCTGTAGGCTCATTGATAATACGCTTTACATTAAGACCTGCAATTTCGCCGGCCTCTTTTGTTGCCTGACGCTGAGCATCATTAAAATAGGCTGGCACGGTAATAACAGCTTCTGTTACTTCCTGCCCGAGAAAGTCTTCAGCGGTCTTCTTCATTTTCTGAAGAACCATTGCCGAGATTTCCTGAGGAGTGTATTTACGTCCGTCTATTTCAACACGGGGAGTGTTGTTGTCTCCCTTTACTACTGCGTAAGGCACCCTTGAAATTTCTTTGCCTACTTCGTTATAGCTGCTTCCCATGAAGCGCTTGATCGAGTAAATAGTTTTGTTAGGGTTAGTGATCGCCTGGCGTTTTGCGGGATCACCCACTTTACGCTCACCATTCTCAACGAATGCTACGATAGAAGGTGTCGTGCGCTTTCCCTCACTGTTTGCAATTACTACGGGCTCGTTCCCTTCCATCACTGCAACACAGGAGTTTGTTGTTCCTAAGTCGATACCAATAATCTTTGACATGATATATATTCCTTTAGCTTGTTCTGTGTAATTAATTTACAGCTTACTTATCAATGCTTATGCCAATCTTTGTTTTGTGCATACTGACAGGAATATGACACACATGCAGTCAGGATATGCCTGCTGCGCAATGACAGGATGACAGGAAACAAAAAGAGCCGGATGGGTGTACATCCGGCTCTTTTGTTTCTTTTAAAATTATTACTTCTTCACACTCTTCTTTACAGGAGTACGGGCGGCCGGCTTTTTAACAGGCGCCTTAGAAGATGTTTTTGCAGGAAGTTTTGATTTAGAAGCTGGAGCTACAGGCTTCCGTGTAACAGCAGGCACTGTTCTCTTAGCAGCTTTAACTTTAACAAGCTCCACATCGAACAGCAACGGACTGAATGGCTTAATATCCTGTCCGGCGCCTCTCTGACCGTAAGCCAGTTCAGATGGTATCAGGAACATCGCTTTTGAACCTTGATTGAGAAGAAGAAGACCTTCATCCCACCCTTTGATCACCTGTCCCTGTCCCACTACAACACTAATTGGTTCGTAAGGGCGGCCCGGCTGATCAAGCCCGGCTTCTTTGGCATTTGCTTCTATACTTGAATCAAAAACTTTTCCGTCCAGGGTCCTTCCTGTATAATTTACCAGTACTGTATCTCCGGCAACAGGCTTAGCCAGAACGGAAGGCTTTGTAATAATATACTTTAACCCCGAAGCTGTAGTAGTAAAATTAAGTTTCTTGTCTGCTATGTACTTATTAACTGCATTCAGCTCACTGGTCTTTAACGAGTCGGCCATCCGCTGCTGTTCAGCGATGATTTCGTTCATAGACTGCACTTTTTCCACCTTTATAACAAACTGCAAAGTGCTCCCTTTCGGAAGGAACGGCGGTCTCTCCA